>JBCCRZ010000010.1:0-27261 GCA_039200855.1 Cyanobacteria bacterium P01_D01_bin.44
GATACCGCATGGGCAATAATCGCCGCGCTCATCAGGGTGAGTTGGGCAATTTCAGCTGGGATTAACCCCGTCTCGTAGGTGCTCTGATTGTATTTTTCGTTGGCTTCTACCATCGCCAGACTGGCTTCTAGTGAGCGGATGCTAGTTTTAGCTTCGGCAATCTGAGCTTTTTTAATGTCCGTGAGTAGGGATAAGATGACGGATTCTTGCTTATGCTGCATCAGGCTCAGTTGCTCAGCATCTTGTTTCTCGATGGCGGCCAGCAGGTCGCCCCCAAACTGGCTCAACCGGTGCACCAGTTCTTTGGCTTTATAGAACATAAAGTTGAACCGGTAGTGGGGAACCGTGACGTTGGTGCTGGCCATGATCTGGCTGAGGTTGCCCCCCGCTGCAATCGATCGGGCAACGGTCAGTGGGTCGATGGAGGGTTGGAACAGGGGCAAGGCTTGCTTGACGCCGTCTATATTCAGGTTATGGCGAATTTTATAGAGTTTGTCTTCGACCCGGTTCCAGTAGTCTAAAAATTGACTGTTGTCGGGGATAAAGAAATAGGGGCTCTCGACGGTTTGATGGACGGTGCCAGTTGCGATCGCAAGCTCAGTCACCTCAGTTGCCTCAGTTATCTCAGCCGCCCCGTTAGGCTCAACCACAGATCCCGTATCCAACAGAAAATCAGTCTCACGGGGGTCAGGGTTCAACAGATTTTCATAACTGCTGACCTCTGACAGGATCTCATTCCCCAGGGCAATGGGCTTGTTGCCCAACAAATCATAGGCCAAGATGTATAACATTCTGGCTTCATTAATGCTCTCCATCGTGTGCTGGCCAAACAGCATGTCGCCCCAATCGAGCAGGTTATCGATATAGGCCATCATGGTAGCCTTTTGATAGGCCGTTTCACGAATGCGGGCAATGGCATGGAAGTCAAACGGATCGTTTAGATAGACATGGATCTCGGCGTCTAAATCGGCAATATCCAGCCTGCGGTGCAAATGATCCTCTAAATGGGTCTCTAGCGGGGCATCGACTCTGGCAAAGGGTAAAAACCGCCAGTGGGCATCCTGTATGCCTTCTGCTGTATCGGCATTGATCACCGCCGTTGGGTCAAAGATATATTCGTACCAACGTTTAGCCTCTTCAAACTTTTGAGCATGGTTTAACGCCTGGGCAATCAGGCTAGGCGCATGGAAAAATATTTCCCAGTAGTAGTTTGCATTGGCACTCTTATAGTCGAGAGTGGTCGAGTTTGGCACGCTGTTGATGCGTGAATGACTATAGCGAATAACCTGATCAAAATTGGCCAGTTGCCCGTTACCCGATTGCCCATTCCCCTCAGTCGGGCTATCCGGGTTATCAGGTGGAGATTCCGGTTGAAAATAAGGGTGTTCGTCTTCTAGCTGCGAGGCCAGGGTGAGTAAGTTATCGATGCCTCCAGAAAACAGGTTGCGACTGAGTTTCGGGATTGTGGTCGTGGTTAATCGAATGATGTCATAGGTCAACAGCGGGTTGATTTCACCGATCTCATCAGCTTCATCGCCAGTATTACCGACCCTTGGCCTACAGAGAAACGTGCCTCGTTTGGCCTCAAAAATATGCCAATCGGGTTCCCCAAAGGTGAAGTTCGTCTGATTGTCTGTGATGCCAAACTCTACCGGGAATGAATCAAAGTTGCCAAAATACCGTTCTCTCAGGTTATCGAGCCTGGGTTGTACGGCTGCAAATAAATCGTTGAGGGTTTCCCTGGCGCTATGGGCAGTATTTTCTAACGCCGTCAATGCTGATTGAAAAGGCTCCAGGGCTCGTTTGGCATTTCTGAGCTGTACTCTCAGATTTTGGGCGGTTTGCTGCAAAGGCACGAGCGTTGCCGCCGTCACCCAAGCAGATTCAGTTGTCTCATTGGTTGTAAGAGCGTTGCCGAATGTATTTAATGCCTCAAGAGCCGGTGTCTGGGAAGTCGTTGAAGTTGGCAAAAGCTTTTCAGCATAGTCCAATACGACAGCCATTTCTTGAAATCGTCGGCTTAATACCGTCTGATCATGGCGATAGTTGACCAGATAAGTTTGACTCTCGGTGATTTCGGCGGCGGTGATGGTCGCCTGCAAGGTCTCTAGTCGAGATTGCCGAGAGTTTTGGAAACGGTCAACGGCTGATTGCAGGTTAGTGCTGGTGGTGGTCAGTTGTGTCAAGGCAGGCTCCCAGCCCGTATCACGGTCACTGTTTACAAAAGCGGTGAAAGCTGTTCTGAGCGGTCGGGCAACTGCCCCATTGCCATTGTCAACCACCGCAATAATCCCCTCGTCGCCGTCCATAAGCTCATAGAAGGTCTCTTGAAAATCTGAACTGACCGCTATTCTGCCCTCAGATTGTGCCTCTTGATCAGTAATAATCTGTCTGATACCGTCCTGTACCCTTTCAATGTTTGGCAGGGCCTGCTCCAGGGCCTCTAACCGTTTCACTTTGGCAAGTGCCTGATTAATTTTGGCTATCAAGGTTACAAAGAACCGGTTGATCACGGCGGGAGAATTTGCCGGACTGGGTAACCGAAAAATTCCCGGCAATGTTCTTAGAAGCTTGTATTTAAACGGGTCGGTGCGGATTTCACCTTCTTCAAAGGTGAAATCTTCATAGATTTTACCAGTCAGCAAAGCAGTATCTCGTTTTGGACTGTTGTAGGTCAGACTGACAAAAGATTGGACGGTGTCAGCGGCGGTGTCAGCCGTGGCCACCACATGGAGTTTGTTGAAAAACTTATCCAGGTTAAAACTCAGGTTGCCTTTGATCGGCTTCGGAAACCCATCTAGCTTTTCTAACTTAGAAAAAGCGTCATCATCATTGTGGCGATAGCACTCATACTGGCCCTTACGGAGCACATAAACGATGCCAGTTTCATCTTCAAACACCGCATCAACGGGCTCCAGACGAAGAAAGTTATGAGTCAGAATCTTGATAAATTCTTTGATCAGGCTGTTGGGGCGCTTGTGGATGACCCCATTGGTCACCGTCTCTAGATCGGTAATGTTTTCTTCTTGATATCCTCCCGATTTTGAGTCGTATTTAAAGAATCGAGGGAGACCCTGGTGGTCAATTAGACAGATTTTATCCTCGACAGTAAAGGTAGCGGCAATGCCCTGTTGATACTGTTTATCTTGCTCATTCGGGACAACATAATAACTCCATCCCAGGGTCCCAAACAACGGATGTTCTTCAAGTTTGAGGCCAGAGGTAAACAGGGTTGCAATCGATTCGCCCTTCCAGTCCGCAGTATCATCCTTGATCGCACACTGGTCATCTCTAAAGAAGATTACCCGATCCGCTGTCTGCACCGCTGCATCAATGCCATGTTGAAACTCAGTGGGTAGTCCAGGATAGACTTCTGAGATTTTGCGAATGTCTCCCTGAGGGTTTTGGGGGGTTGAGGTTAAACAATACTCTCCCGAAAAAACTCTCAGTGTCTGAGTGACCTTGTCCGTGTAGGCAGCATCCACTCTATATTCCAGCTCAATGCCTTGTTTCAGGGTTTGAGGATTAAACCATTGCTGGTTGAAGTTATGAAAAGAATATTTAATGGCTGCCCGGTGTTTGAGGACGGTATCGGTCTCTTCTACTTTTGAGGTAGACCCCGCTTGCGCGGGTCTGGAGCGCACAAAGGGCACTGATTCCTCATAGGCTTCAATTTCTGTCCAAAATACCAGAATCCGGCCAAAGGCATAGACCGGAAAAACTCGGGTAGAGTTGATACTGATGTTGACAGGTTGCCAGTTGTCCCAAACGGCTCGACCACTGTTTAGAAACTGGGCAGTGCGGTAGTAATATTGGGCGGGCTCTGTGCGGGTATGCCCAAATAGCACCAGCACTTTGTCGATTAAATTATCGCCATTGTCATAGACATTGGCTCCGACAATCTTGAGGTTGCCCACCTGTGAAAATTCGGTCAGGTAGTCATTGAAGGCCGTTGCAGCTAAGTCTTGAGTCATGTCGCCTTGCAACAAGGCATCTTCTAGCTCTTTAAAGGCCGGTGTTTTAGTGTTCCGCAGCTCTGGACGGATATAGTTTTCAGGATAGAGAAAGGCTTTGCGGTTGGCTTCCCAGATACGGTAGTTGCGCATCCATTGCCACCACTGTTTGAGTTGGTCTCTGCTAGCGTTACCCTTGAGGCCAATTGATTCTAGATTGACAAAGTAGCGATGTAAGTAGAGCTGGATGGCCGCAATCGCTTCTTTGATGCGAGAGGTCATCACCTCGCTGCCAATATTGACATCAATCAACAGTTTGGCGAATAACGATCGAGAATCCTCAACGTCTGGGTCATTTGCGATCGCATAGGGCAGCAACACGGCCTGTTTAATTAAATTGAGCTGATCGTGTAGCTCTTTAGAGAGTCGCTGCCAGTCTTGGGGGCTATGCTTAAGCCCCAGCCACCGATACAAGGTCTGGGCGACCTGAGGGGTTTGCCCACCAGGGTCAAAGTCGTTTTTGTAGATGACTTCATAGAGGCTCTGGGGCGTTGTAAACAACTTGTCAGAGAGGTGAAAGATATCTTGCATCTTGAGAATCAACTCAAGGTTATAGTTGACTTCAACCTCCGTCTCATCTTTGTAAAAGGCGTTCTTGCGCTTGAGCCACTTAACGTCTTCGATGGCCCACCCAAAAATGTCGGAAAGCATTTTATAGGGCTCTTTTTTGTACCCCAGTTCTAGATTGAGTAAATCGCTGAGGGTGTAGTCCTGGCTAAGGTTATGTTCTAGCGCAGCCTTAAACTCAGCGATTACGTGAATATCGCTAAGGAAGTAATCGCTCCAATCGCCCCACCGGAAGACAAACTTTTGTGGATAAATCGGATCAACCCGCTGATAGCCGTCATCAGAATAGCGGACGTATTCATCCCCTTTCACAAAATAGGTTTTACCCTCAAACGTAAAGGCATGGTCGATTGAAGCTTCAAACGCTGCGGGCAGATTGCCCCAGTGATCTTTGATGGCCCTCGGAAATCCTTCATCCACAAATTCATTGGCCAGGTCACCATAGCGAAGATACTGGTCATCTTTAAAGAAATAGGTGTTGCCATCGGGGCCGACAAAGGCGGTATCGACCCCCTCATTAAATCGGTTTTCCTGACTGGGTATGAGTCTCGCCAGGGTTAAACGGTCGTTTTGCCCCCCTGCGTTGGTTGAGACAGCCGTGTAGACAGTGTCTGACTTAAACAGATAGAGTTTGCCCGAGCTGATCCATACGGCGGCGTCCAGGTCAACGGCAGCGGCGGCAAACCCCTCAGCAGCCGTGCCCAGCCCTTCAGTGGTAAACAGACTCGCGATCGACTTGGGATACCCGTCATCAACTGCCCCATAGTTTGTCCCTGAATAGCGAACATATTGATCGCCTGAAAATAGGAAAGTCTGTTGATTTGCAGTGTTGACAAAGGCGGCATCGACCTGGTTACGAGTCTGTAATTGGTTCTTTAGCGCCCCCAGCCTGTGGATGTCAAATTGCCCGCTCAGATGTCTAGAGACGACATGGTAGTGCTGGGTTTCAAAGATATAGATGTTGCGCTCGTGGGCAATCAGGCCACTGAGGCCTCCAGAGGCTTGTTGCAGGGCTTTTAACCGATCATCAAAACTGTCGGGTAGATGGGTAAAGCCGTCTTCTTGACGCAGGTTTTTGACAATGGTTTTGGGATAGCCGTCATCAATAAAGCGGTAATCAGGGGTGGAATAACGCACATACTGATCGCCACTAAACAAATAAGTGATCTGGTTATCGACCACAACGGCAGCGTCTACCCGGTTATTTTGCAAAATCGTGTTGCGGGTTTGTCCCCACCTCAGGCGGATTTCTTCGGGGGAGGTAAAGGGTCGATCGGGACTAGCATCATGGGTAACATGGCCATCACTAAAGAAATAGGTGACGGTATCAATGCCTTTAAAGACAGTAACAATCTCCTGCCCTGTTTCGTCATTAAACGGTAGACCTCGCCAGATTAAATCGACCGGCCTGGGATAGGTCCAGAGGTCTTCTATCTGGTTGTATTGAATGAACTGATTACCCTTAAACAGGAACATGTGTTCATCGTCAATCAAGACCGCATCGACCCGGTCAAAGCCTTCCTCCACATAGATTGAAGGAAACTCCCACCAGGATATATCGGCCACTTGGGGGACACCGTCGGGTTGGGAATAATCATCGGATGAGTAGCAGATGTAGCGAAACTGCCCGGTGGAATCGGGGGCCTCGAACAGATAGGTTTTACCGGCTTTGATAAAGGCCAGGTTGACGTTGGTTAGCCCGCCAAAGTCTGCCTGGATAGCATTGGGATGCTCGTCTACAAATGGGGGCAGTACATGACTGTTCTCCTCGGAAGAGGTATAGGTCACATACTGATTGCCACTAAACAGGTAGGTTTTGCCGTCAGCACCCACAAAGGCGGCATCAATACGATTGTCAACGGTGATATTATTGCGCACCCGTCCCCATTCTTCATGAATAGGGTAAGCCTTTTCTAAGGCACTGTTATAGCACTGGTTGTCTTTAAAGATATAGGTTGTCTGATCAGTGCCCACAAAGGCAGTATCAATGTCGTCTTTAAAGGGGGCAGGCGCGGCTTTGATCAGGGGCGGGGCCACCGCTGGCACAATGGCAGGGTCTCCTTCTAGATCTTTTAGGACAGACCAGCCGTCAGCCCCCTGACGCTGGACATACAACACCCCATCTTCTTGGACAACTGCATTCAAGGCTTGCTGGTCAGGGGTGTCGTATTGGCGGTAGTCCGTATCAGACAGAACAATGCACCGTTCACCTTTGAATAGATAGACATTTCTGCGATCGGCAAAGACGGCGTCAAGGCCAGTGGCAAGGTCGATGTCAAGCGTTTCAAACCCCGTTTCGAGCATAATGCCGAGGGTTTTAAATCGGGGTTCGTCTTTGAGTGAGGTTGCGATCGCTTTTGGATAGCCTTCATCTACATAGTCATAGGTCTCACCGGTATATCTAAAAAACTGATTCCCCGAAAACAGATAGGTATGGCGATGGGTCAGTTTACGGTCTTGCCCATTGACGGTGAGGGTTTCTTCAAATTCCATCACAGCGGCGGCGTCAATTTTATTGGTCTCCTCGATATTATTTCTGACCTGCCCCCAAAATGAATCCACGGCTTTGGGGTAGCGATCATCCAGGCGATTAAAATGGGGGTCTGTATACCGCGCATAGACCTGGTCTCGCGACGAAAACAGATAGGTGCGTCCATCTTTGCCTGTAAAGGCGGCATCAATAGCCTCAAAGGTTAGCCCGGCCCACTTATCGGCAATCCGCTGGGGCTCGCTCCACCAGCGGTGGAGCTTGTCGTAGGCAATATAGTAGCCATCTTTTAGCAGATAGGTGACGCTATCTTGCCCCATAAAAACGGTATCGGGGGTGGTGAAATCGGCAACACCCATTACGCCATCAGGACTGCCGAGACCAATGTCCAGGTTAAAGTGATCGACCCACCAGTTGTCACGAACTGGTTTGGGATAATCGACATCCTGCTGAGAATAATCGTTGGTAGAATATCGGACATAGACAGTATTGTCCTCCAGATCACGCCCGAGTAAATAGGTTTTGCCATCCAGGATAAAAGCAACGTCAACTGTATTTAGCCCCCCCCAATGGTCGGCAATCGTTTTAGGGTAGCCTTCATCCACATAGGCGTAGTTGCTGCCCGAATAACGGAAGTACTGGGTGCCACTAAACAGATAGACCTTGCCGTCTAGTCCTGAGAATGCCGCAGAAATAATGCCAGTGGATGCGATCGCATTTTCTACTTTTCCCCAGATTTCATTCAGCGCAGTACTCTCATCTTCGACAACAAAATCAAGGGAGCATTGCAAACTGTTCCTATCCTTAAAGATATGGATACTATCGTCAAAGCCTCGAAATACCGCATCAACCCCCTCTTGAAAGACATCGGGCAAATCAGGGATTAGCGTTGATAGCGATTGAATAGAGCCCTCATCCGCCAGTCCCTGTTCGTTTTCAAGGCCGTAGGCCCAGGTCAGGCACTGATCGCCTGCAAAGAAATAGACCTGATGATTGAGTGAAAGCGCTGCGTCAAGCTTGGGGCTCTCTGCAAAATTATTGTTAACCTGGCCCCAGACCTGACTGATGTCAATTTCTCGATTAAAATCAGCAGAGCTAATGAACTGTTTATCCTTAAAGAAGTAGAGATTGTCATTTGGGCTCAAGATAGCCGCATCAATCGACTCATGATAAGCGGTTGGTAGGGACAGTCCATGCTCCTGAGCCCAATTACCCTGTACTTTCTTGGGATACCCGTCATCAATATTCTCCAGCTCGCCCGAGCTGCGCAGATACT
The DNA here is from genome assembly GCA_039200855.1 of Cyanobacteria bacterium P01_D01_bin.44. Taxonomy (GTDB): domain Bacteria; phylum Cyanobacteriota; class Cyanobacteriia; order Phormidesmidales; family Phormidesmidaceae; genus SIO4C1. Next base: position 8,345 of record JBCCRZ010000010.1, read on the forward strand.
GATCACCAGAAAATACATAAATTTTGTCATCGTGATCTACAAATGCTGCATCAATCTGGTTTGATGGACCAAAATTGCTCTTGACTTTACCCAGTTCTTTTTCGATCTTTTCCCAGTTTAAGTCACCCTTTTTTTGATAGAAAAAATCTGCTCCAGACATCATCCAGACATTACCGCTGGCATCGTTAAAGGCGGCATCAAGGGAGCGTGCTGTCAGCAACGGAGAAATTTTAGACAGATCTGTTTCTGCTTTTGTCAGCAACTGATAATCATCAGCGCTGTATAGCCAGTAGCGCTGCTCCATCGGCTCACCCTGCGCCTGATATAAGAAAATCGCCTCTAAAGAGGGTGGCGGGTCGATGGTTGCGATCTCGATGTCTGGAAAGTGGGTACTATCAACCGTGAGACACACTAACCCATCAAATTGACCCAGTCCCTCGGGCAAGATTAATTTTTCGGAAAACTTTTCGACTAAGCTTTGGTCTCGAAAAATGATGTCGGTTTCCACCGCATTGAGATCTAATTTGGCCGCCAACCAGGCAAATTGTTGAATACGATTAAACGCGATATTAAAACGACAGTTGTCAGGTTTTTTCAAGATTCGCTCGTTTGTATCCAGGGCAGCTAAAATGGGAACCACGAATTGCTCAACCAGGTCACCATCAGCCTCAAAGACATGGCGACAAATCACGTTCACCATGTCTGCCGGAATTTCAAAGAGATCTTGCAGAACCGCTAATAGTGTATCTTCTTGCTGCTGCGCAAGGGTCATATAGTCAGACACCAGCATCTGAATTCGCTCATCACGCACTTTCGCCAGCGCATGGCCAATAAAAAAGATGTCTTTGTGAAAATCTTCAAAGCCTTTTAACTGAAAGTCCAGGGCATTATTAATATTTAAGAAATAGGTAGTCTGGCTCGGGGTTAAGCTACCATCAGCCTCAATATAGGCTTGCTCCACCATTTGCTCAAATAGCTCAAACAGATCATCATCCGTAAACGCTAAGTCTGCAAAATCGTCAGCCGTTAAAAGATAAGTCTGCGAGACACTGACCATACGGCGGATGGCCTTAAAGACGATGGCACGAGCATTATCATCAAAATATTGACCTAGACTAAAGTTATCAAGATTTTCTGCCTCTGCAAAAAACTCAAGACTGTCTTCTGTGAAATTATCGCCGTCAAGATAGCTGTCTTTCAGATCAGCATAGATATCGTCTGCGACGATTTCATCGCTGATCTGGCTAAAGTCCTCTTTTGTGAGGATATAATGCTGGGCTTTGAGCGTTTGCAAATGCTGCTGAATAATTGCCAGTATCTGGTGGCGATGGGGGTAAAACCTTAACATAAGATTGAACTGATCAACCTTGAGCTTTAAAAGCTGTGCCTTATTCAGAACAATATTATTTTCATCGATATAGTCATTAAACTTCAGGTTTTCAACCAGATCTACTACTTCAATCTCTTTCAAAGGCAGCATTGAAAAAAGGGTCTCATCAAGCTGGCATTCGGCTCTATCAAAGGCAGCTATCTTAGCTTGAATAACCGTATAGATTTTGTGCCCATAGTCATTGATCGAGACGGTACTCTCAAACGTATAACGATTTTCACTCTCGGCAAAAAATGAGACGTCGAGGACAGTCCCCTCTGCGTCGAGATAACCGTTGTAGATCAGATTGTCATAGAGTTCTTGTTTGCGTGACGCTTTGTGTGAGGTTTTGTTGTTAGCACACAGGTGAAGCTCATTCAAGTCAGTTAAAAAGACTGAAAACGTGTCTAATCCTTCGTCTGATGGATTAGCTTCACTCAGTGATTGATAAATCCCATGGATTAGATCAAAAACCGCTTCATTCTCAAACTGATGACTGATCATCAGATCATCTGCACGCTTTGGCCATTTTTCCTCAATCAACGTGCCATCGGTTTGAAGATAGCCATTGAGAATCAGATTAACAAAAATTTTATCCTGGAGTTTCTCCTGAATGCCCAGTCCGACAAAGTCCTGGGGATAAACCTTTTGAAGCTGATTCAGCGCTTGATACATCGCCTGCTCAGCTTTCCCTGGATGGGCCTTTAAGAGGCGGTAATTTTGGCTTGAGACCAGCCCTCTTGGATCCGCCACCAGGCTTTTATACAAGACTCTAGCGGTTCGCTCATCTACCTGTTCTGAGATGAAGTGAGTAGCGTCAAATAGAAATGGTTTAAGCTGTTGGTATAGGGTATTCAAACCCGCGATCGTTTTTTCCTCAGCAACAAGCTGCTCCATCGGATTCTGATACGTCCCTGTTTTAATCCTGTTTAACTCAGCCGATGAGAACTGCGCCTTTTGCATCCAGGTCACCAGTGCAAATAGCATCTGGATCAGCCACATGGACTCTTTAATCCGGCCACCCACGATGATCTCGTAGCAGTTTAATGCTTCGATCGGGAAGTGTATCAGTGGATTGAAATTAGCAGATTGGCGAATAGCCGGATCTTGCTGAAGCAGGTCGAACAGATTAAACAAATCCTGAAGGGTGATATCCAGGGTTTGGGCCAGGGTGCTCACTCTGTAATAGAGAGATAACGTACTTAAAAGGTCTTGGGGCAGGCTAACCCCTGACAACTTTTGCTGCAAAGTGGTCACTAACAGCCGCAGATCATCTGAAGAAAGATGCAGCGCCTTAAGCAGCCGTTTTTGAGTGTCAGCATTGCTAACTGAGAACAGATCCCCTGTCAGGGGCAATTTGTTAGCTTCTCCCAAAGCCTGATAAGAGCTGGGCAGAAAATCTGAGGCCTGAAAGTATTGGCCATAAAGTTCAATAAAGTTTTCATTGAAAATGCGATTAAACAAATCGACGGGGGCATCCCCATCTCCCTGCCCAATTGCATTCATATTGCTGAAAAAACTGCAAACGACATCAATAGCTAAGTCGTAGTTGTCAGCAATTTGTTTGATAATCGCAATATACTGAAACGCCGTTTCATCTAAGTGATTGTCACAGCAAGAACGTAAGATTAAGTCAAGGTCACTGAGCGAAAGACCCGTTTGCTGAGAAAGGCGTAAGATTCGATTAACTCGACTGAACCATTGAATGGGGATAGGGCTTTCTTCTAAATCCGACCCAACCCACTTCAATTGGTCCTCGAGATCAGAGAGTTTTGCATAGCCTGCTAACCCCTGGTTAATGAAAAATTGCTCGGCCAATCCCAGTTCCTGCGTGCTCAAGCGTTGATACAGTAGCTCACGCAGCTCTAGCCCTGAGATACCAGTTGTTTTTAGAAAAACAGATACCTGCTCTAGCTCGATGAAATTGACATTGTTGTAACAGGCATTTAACTCCGCCAGGGCTGTTTCAGTAGGAGCACTGCCGAGCATTTCTAGATCTGTGGTGAGCACCTTTGCCATGGCTGGCGACAGCCCCAGATAGAGTCTGGCAATCACGGTTGGATCAGCCTGGAGGGAAAACGCTTTATAGAGAGACTCCCGACTGACGTCAAATGTCTTTAGATAGGTCTTGACCTCTTCCTCAGCCAAGTCAAACGGCAGGTTAAACGGATATTTCGCAGATTTTAGAATTTCGTAAGCTTGCTGTTTTACAGATTGCCGAGTTTCATCGATATCTTCGCTTAGCACCCTGGCTTCGAGCAGTTCATTGACGATATCTAGATAGGGAACCAGGGAAAATGTATGGTCAGCATCCAGGGGTACTTTTCTGAGGTCAGATCGCCTGCTGTCCAGATCAGGACTGGCAAAATAGTCATCCAGGAGCTGTAGTAAGTCAGCCAAATAGGCAGCAGGGGAATAGACTGAGCGAGCTACCTCACCCTGTTTGAAGGCCACTCCAAATTGCGCTTCGTAGCTGGGCAAATCTCTATTAATAGCCATGTAGATGCCTCTATATTTAATTTTGAAACTTTGCGCGCCGTTCTCAAACAGGTGTCTTAGCACTGAATGACAGTTTGCCAAGATCACCTCCACAACTCCACCGAAGTTTAGGGGTTTAAGCCCAAGATAAGCAGAAAGTTAAGTGCAATCAAGCACACAAAAAGTATTCTATTAAAATAGAAAAATGCATCGATAATGTATGAATTCATTGGATTGCATCGTACATAGCCGAGGTTCTTGGCTATATGGCAAATCCGATGAACTCAACCTCTAAAGCCACTGACAGTTGGGCTGATATCGCGACAGTGTCCTTTAACTCAACCTATTCTAAATTCTGTACTAAAACAGCTTAACCGCCGTCCCCGTCGCCGTAATTAGCATCAATACGCCAGTTTCATCCAGATTGATCGTGTCCGTCTTCATATGAATCCCAATCACCGCGTCTGCCCCTAACCGCTGGGCACGCTCTTGCAGTTCCCTGAGTGCATCTTGATGCCCTTTTTCAAAGATCCGCTCATAGGAGCCCGTGCGACCGCCCCAAAAATCGCGAATACCGGCAAAAAAGTCGCGCAGCACATTGCTGCCGTAGACTACCTCTGCGGTGACAATTCCCAAATAACCCTGAATATTTTGCCCCTGGATGGAATCAGTAGTTGATAGAATCATAAACTGGACAATTCGCACATTGATGAGCATACATTTCTTCTATGGTCGTACAGGGCGTCCTAGGGCGCAAGGTACACCCCAGAAGTAAGACCAGGGTTAGATTTGGAGGGGATTAGGCCGTGACCAGACAGTCAAAAATTGCTGCGCTGACGGGGGGATGGCTCCTGGCGTTGACGTTGACAGCGCAGGCTGCGCAGCAAATAGGCATTGACGCTTTGTCCGTTAATGCGGATGATTTTGTGTCCGCCCCTAACCTTTTGGCCCAAAGCAGCGAACTGACCGGCAGCGAGCTTTCAGCAGCAGACCAGGAGCGTCTGGATGAGCTGCTGCGTCAGGCTCAGGAAAGCATTGATGAGCAGGACTTTGCCACGGCGATTTCATTCTATAGGCAAGCCATCGAAATCGATGAGGATAATGCCAAGCTTTACTCAGGTATCGGCTATTTGCAGGTCCAGCAGGGCGACTATCAGCTTGCCGCAGAGTACTACCGTCAGGCCATTGACCGCGATTCGCGCAATCTGCCCTTTCGCTATGGTCTGGCCCATAGCTTATTTGAAGCCGAGCGCTATGACGAAGCCGCAGATGTCTATCGTGAAATTCTCCGGATGGCTCCTCGGGAGGCCAACGCTCATCTAGGACTCGGGGGTATTTTGCTGCGGATGGATGATTTTGAGGGAGCGCGGAGTGCTTACCAAGCCTTAGTGCGGGTCTCCCCCGACAATGCCCAGGCCCACGAAGCCATCGGCATGCTGTATCTGTCGCAAGGGGACTATAACGAGGCGCTCAGACCGTTGCAACGGGCCTTGCAGCTCGATCCTAACCGGGGCAGTGTACACACTAGTCTGGCGGAGATTTGGCTTGAGCAAGGCAATCAATCCAGGGCCGAAGAAGCCTTAAGACAATCCATCCGGATCAATCCACGGGATGCGCGGGCACAGTTTCAACTGGCTAGAATTTTTGAAGCACGGGGCGATATGGATCGCGCTTTTATCCATTACGAAGAAGCCGTTGACGCCGACTCCGGCTTAGTGTCTGCCCAGGCTGCCCTGGGCGAAATGTTGTTAGAACGTCAGCAATATATTCGAGCTGTCATTGCCTATCGGTATTTAACCCAGCGGCTGCCAGAGGATGCTGGGGCGCAGTATAATCTGGGGCTAGCACTTTGGGGTCAGGGTCAGCAAGATTCAGCAGCGCAAGCCATTCGTCGTGCCCTCAGACTGTATGAAAATCAGGACAACGAGGATGGCATGAACCGGGCCACAGCCCTTCTAGAATCCTGGGGATTTGAGGAATAAAAATTCTTTAGTTGAACAAACCTTGACCGAAACCCTTAACTTGGAGCTAACATAGGGCCATTTCTGAAGGACGCTTTCTGAAGGGTATTTATGGATAAAACGACATCCCCGTCTCAATCTTCTCCTAATTATGGTCTGACGGCGACCCCAGTAGATGTTGATCCATTAATTGAAGAACAAAGTATTGAAGAACAAAGTGAAGTCCTCGATCTGGAGTTTCTCTACACCCGCGACATCGAATTTCGCCAGGAAACCATTTACTTTATCGTAGTCGATCGGTTTAATGACGGCGACCCAGACAACAACGCCGGGGGGAAGGCTGAGCTATACGACCCCACCCGACAAGACTGGGGCAAATACTGGGGAGGCGATCTCCAGGGTATTATTGACAAACTTGACTACCTCAAAGAGATGGGGGTCACTGCGGTTTGGCTGACGCCCCTGTTTGAGCAAGTGGAAGGGTTGTTTATTGAGAGTGCTGCGATCCATGGCTATTGGACACGGGACTTTAAGCGTATCAACCCTCGCTTTATTGGCAAAGACGAAGACCCCTCTCTCAACAATACTCAAACTGAGTGCAATACGACGTTTGATCGTCTCATTGAGGCACTGCACCAGCGCAAAATGAAGTTGGTGCTTGATGTGGTCTGCAACCATAGCAACCCAGATATTGACGGGGTCAAAGGAGAACTCTATGACGATGGGGTCAAGATTGCTGATTTTAACAACGACACAGAGCATTGGTATCACCACTATGGTGAGGTGACTGATTGGGAAGATGAGTGGCAGGTGCAAAACTGTGAACTGGCTGGGCTTGCGACTTTCAATGAGAACAACATTAAGTATCGCAGCTACATCAAATCAGCCATTAAACAATGGCTCGACCGGGGCGTTGACGCCCTGCGGGTAGACACGGTTAAACATATGCCGATCTGGTTTTGGCAAGAGTTTAACGCAGATATTCAGCGTCACAAGCCAGATGTGTTTATCCTGGGCGAATGGATCTACAGCCACCCAACCGACGATCGCTCGGTGGAGTTTGCAAATCATTCGGGCATGAGTATTCTTGATTTTGGCCTCTGTGTGGCCATTCGAGAGGGGTTGGCCCAAGCAGACGAGAAGGGGTTTTATCTGATCCAAGAGGTCTTAGATCTCGACTATCGCTACAATGGTGCGACCGAGTTGATTACCTTTATTGATAATCATGATATGCCTCGGTTTCAGTCCCTAAATCCCGACCCTGAAATATTGCGAGTTGCGATCGCACTGATCATGACCTCCCGCGGCATCCCCTGTGTTTACTACGGCACTGAACAATACCTCCATGACGACACCAACGACGGCAACGATCCCTACAATCGCCCCATGATGACCCGTTGGGAACCGTATACCGATATTTATTGGTGCGTGCGTCTGCTGTCCGGGTTGCGACGGCTCAACCCAGCGGTGTCAGTGGGCAGTCAGTGGCAACGGTTTATCACCCCTGATGTTTACTGCTATGTAAGACTGTACGGCGAATGCGTTTGTTTTGTCGCCATGAACCGTGGTGAGGCCACCACCGTAGAAGACGTCGCCACCGATCTGCCCGACGGCGAACATACCTGCATCTTGACCCGACGTAAACTTGAGGTCAAAGACGGCGCTTTGCAGAATCTCTCCCTTGATCGCTGTGAAGTGATTGTCCTCAGCCACGTCGGCAGTCGAGCCTCGGGCACGGTGCTGGTAAGAGCCCAGCTGAATGGAGTTAACACTCAACCCGGCGAGCGCATCGCCGTCATTGGTGATTGCCCAGAGCTAGGTAGCTGGGATATTGCTAAGGCCTATCCCCTGGAGTATATCAACGCTAACACCTGGTTTGCCGAGATTCCGTTTGAGGAAAGCATTGGCAAAATCATCAGTTATAAATACATCATGCTGCGTGAGGGACAGTCGCCACTGCGAGAAAATTTAGTGGCGCGTCATTGGCTAGTGGCCGAGACAGGCACAGTTAAATGGCGAGACATGTGGGCTAGTTAGCGGTCAGCCGGCCTGCCATGCATCAGCCCTGAAAGCACTGAGCAACTGAGATGTTAAACCCTGGCAACAACGGTGAGGTCAGCCTGTCGTCTCCCAAAAGCGTACTGACAAGCTGGAGCTGCGCAAATGATTTCGTAGCGTTTCCAACCGCCTTCATCAGGCATGGCATCCAGGTCTCGGGTTGTCCAGCGGAGGGTATTGATAACCATTGCAGCTGCCATCAATTTAATACTTTTTAGTGTAATCGATTGGGAAAGACGGTTAACCCGTTTACGGTAGCCTAAAGCTGGCGACCCGGACAGTGAGCTGGCCCTGGTTTGGATCGTGATCAAATACAAAGCTGCCGCGCTTACGTTCATTGGCGCTGAGAAAATCAATGTCCTGGGCACCGGTTTCATCTGGGGCATCTTCCAGACGGAGTTCGGCGCTGACCTGCACGGTTCTGGCCACCTGCCCACCGGTATTCTGGATCACAAATGGGACATAGTAGTGATTGTCGATGGCCTGGGCCGAGGCAAACTCAATCTGAAATAAGGGGGGGCGGTTTTGGTTGATCTGCCAATCGTAGAGCACGAGCCCCACCAAGCCGATCAAAATAGCTGTGGAAATGGTTAAGGTGAGCCATTCAGCGAGCGAACGCTTTGCGAGTAAGGCCTCTGGGGTCGGCTCAGTGATTGCTGGCTCGGCGGTTGCTTGAGCCTTAATGGGGTCTACCCCATCCTCTAGCTTGCTCATATTAATATGCGTCCAGCGGCCCCACCCACAGCGGCGGGCAATCCCAGGACGACGGCATCGCCTAACCATTCTGACCAGGGATCTTGAATCGTCAACTGCTGAAAGAAGACCAGCATCAGCACTGAGGCTAACAGGGCCACCAGATAAGCCACCAAAGTTTCAGTCATCGGGCTTAGCAGCAACCCTCGCTGCTGCCGTTCGCTGCGATCGGTAAACCCAGAGGCAAACACAATTGTATAGGACAGCAGCAGCGACGCGCCCATAATCAAGAGCAGCCACAGGGGCGGCAGGGCCGACGCCAAAATGGGGATTTCTTCGGTGGGGGCGATGCTAAAGGCAATCAGTAATGCGCCCAGTAGGGTGGCGTCCAGATCTACCAGAGTATCGCGAAGACTGGACAGCGTCAGGTTCTCTGGCATTTGGGGGGTTGATATGGGGGGTCGCATCAGGGTGCGTCGGGTCTGGCTACGGTTATTGCTGAGGGTGGTGCGAGCCAGGGTTACGCCCAGTGAGAAGGGAACCCCTTCAAAAATTAGCTTGCCCAGGGTTTCGGACAGCGGCGTCGCCAGGGTTACCCGGCGTAGCAGGACGAGTGCGATCGCAGCACACACCAGCCCAATACCCAACGCTTCGATGCTTTCTAGCAAGGCCTCTAAGGGATGTAGCGACAGGGTGCGGCGAAACCCCTCAACCTGGGTCAACAGCAGCACAACGACAAAGGTCACCCCCAGCACCGCCAGCAAAAACAAAGACTTGGCAGCGGATCCAATGGTCCACACTTCGACGGTGTAAAGCAGTGGAATGCCAAATAAAAAACCGCCCGCCGCCCCCCGCAGGATGGCCTGTAGCTCTGTTCGCCAAATATTGGGGGTTGCTCGCACGGGTTTGCTAACCTATCCGTTTATCCTGTTCATTATGCCACCCTCTTGAAAGCACCGTTAACTTGCCTGTTTTAGCAGGAAAAATGGCGAGTCTGGATGTGCAAAGATTTAATTTAATCTCTCGTCAAACATAAGTCCAGTAGGATGGTATGAATTCTGGGTGATCTGAGGTGACACATGACGATTAGACGTTTCGTTTTAATGAGTGCCTTTCGACTGAGTATGATTTGGGATCTGCTCACGACGTTCTTAGGAACCTTGATTTTGCTCAACAGCATCAGCTTTATTTCCCTGGGGATTAGCCTGGTGGGCACCCTCACGGTGGGGGCCTTTAACTTTGCAACCAAGTCGATCTGGCAAGCCCGCAACCCTCGCGGCATGGAACTAATTTTGCTAAAGTCGGCCTGGATACTTGCGATCGCATTTGATTTTTGGACCTCCCTCACCTGTAATGCCACCTACGTCGCCCTGGGGTACTTTGAAATTGGCGGAGGCTTTGACTTTGGCACACTGTTTGCCACGCTCAATATTAGCCAGATTTTAATTGTAGTGTTTGTGACCATCATTGCGACGTTGGGGCCGATGTTGGTGGGCTATATTCGCGATCGCGACCTGGATTTTTTAGCTTAAATTCATGAAACCCTCCTTCTCTCTCCTCCTGAGCCTGGCACTCCTCTCCACCAGCTGTCTATCCGAACCGTCTACGAATGGCGGTGATACTGAAACCGTCACCATCCTGGGCTCCCTCACCGGGGTGGGACAAGAAATCATCGAAGAGGCCGTCGCCCCGTTCACAGAGGAAACCGGCATTGAGGTGATTTACGAAGGCACAGATGCCTTTGCTACTGTTCTACCGATCCGAGTGGAGGGGGGTGACAAGCCCGACATTGCCCTCTTTCCCCAACCGGGGCTGATGGCTGACCTGGCCCAGGAGGGCGCAATGGTCCCCCTGGATGAGTTTATTGCGCCAGATACGCTGGCCTATCCCCCTGCCTGGATTGAGCTGGGCAGCGTCGAAGATACACTCTACGGTATTTGGATGCGGGCTGACCCTAAAAGCCTGGTCTGGTATAACCCCCAGGCTTTTGAGGCAGCGGGCTACGAAATCCCCCAGACGTGGGCGGCGCTGATCGCACTCTCAGACCAGATCGTGGCAGATGGCAAAACGCCCTGGTGCTTAGGCATGGAGAGCGGCGACGCCACTGGCTGGGTGGGCACCGACTGGATTGAGAACATTTTGCTCAGCACCGCAGGCACCGAGGTCTATGACCAGTGGGTGGCCCATGAAATCCCCTTTAATGCGCCGCCGGTTAAGCAGGCCGCAGCAACCTTTGGCGACATCGCACTCACCCCAAACTATGTGGTCGGTGGGGCTACGGGCATTGTCAGTATTCCATTTGGGGACTCCCCCGCCCCCTTATTTGACGACCCGCCAGGGTGCTACCTCCATCGACAGGCTAGCTTTATCACCGATTTTCTACCCGAGGGGCTCATCCCCGGCGAAGACGTCAGCGTGTTTTTGCTACCCAGCGTCAATCCCGAAATCGAAACCCCGCTGCTGACCGGTGGGATTGTCTTTGGACAGCTCAACGATACCGCCGCCGCCCGAGCGCTGATGGCCTATCTGGCATCCGTAACCCCCCACGAGATTTGGGCAGCACGGGGTTACATTTCACCCCATCAGGGGGTTGATCTTGGGGTTTATCCCAGCGATTTGGTGCGGCAACAGGCCGATATTCTGGCCAATGCCCAAACAATTCGCTTTGATGGCTCCGACCTGATGCCCGCCGTTGTTGGCACTGGCACGTTTTGGATTGGCATGGTGGACTACATAGGGGGCGAAGATTTAGACACTGTTCTGCAAAAGATTGAGGCTAGCTGGCCCTGAGAGAAGCGCTGATGGCGAGGAGTTCTATGGATGTGCGAACGGGCTCCGAAACCGGATCGGACCATCTCCCGTTGATTGTTGATTTGCGGGTTTGAAGATTAAAACAGAGATTCCGCGATCGCATCTACAGCATGATCAACCCTTGACGCAGCCCCAGGGCAACGGCCTCGGTGCGACTGGTGGCGTTGAGTTTGCTAAGCAGGGCGCTGATGTGAAATTTAACGGTGTGCTCCGAGATGTTTAGTCGTTTGGCAATGGCTTTATTGCTGAGGCCTTGGGCCAGCTGATCTAGCACTTCGATTTCGCGGGGAGTCAGAGGTTCGATCAGATCGGCTTCATCGTCAAGCAGGGTAGGCGAGTGCGTGAAGAAGATCTCTATAAAATCGGGATGTATTACGCTCAGGCCATGGACAACGGTTGCGATCGCATCCCTCAACCCCACCACCGATATCGAAGTCGGCAACAGACCCACCGCCCCTAGCGACAACACCTGGGATATCCCCCGCCGCTCAACCTGATCATCCACAAGCAAGATTGTCCCGAACTGTCCTGCCGCCGCCATTAGCTCAGCCAACGATTGCAGCAGCTCGTCGTTTAGCTCAGCCACCAGCAGCAAGGCATCCAGGGAGCCTGGGGTGAGCCCACGTTTCACCTCAGCCAGCTGTGCCACGCTATCCACAATGTGAATACCCGGGTGGATATCTGGACTCGCCACCATGCTCTCTAGACCAGTCCGAGTAATTGGGTTATCGGCGCAGATCACCAGTCGGATCATGATCTATCGCTCACCCACTGTCACGGTGATGTTCTGCAACTGGCCAGCTCGCAGCAGCGTCAACACCAGCGGCTGACCCACCCGTTGTGGATCGAGAAAGCTCTGGAGGTCTCTCAAATCGCACGCTGGCATCGCCTCTATCGCCACGATAATATCCCCCATCAGTATCCCCGCCTGATCAGCGGCTGCCCCCGCATCCAGGCTAACCACCATAATGCCGGTTTGGTTAGATAGATTGAGCGACTGCCTGACCGCCTCAGGCAGCTGCACCCGCTGCATCCCCAGCCCCAGATAGCCCCGAGCAACCTTGCCCCGCTCCTGTAGTTGCTGAATCACCCTTTCCACATTCGACGCCGGAATCGCTAACACACTGCGCCGGGGGCCAAAGGTGTTAAACCCGACCACTCGCCCCCTCGTATCGATTAACGGACTGCCTGCCCCACCCCGACCCAGCTTGATATCAACCTCAATAAACTGGTCAATCTGACCGCCGCTGAGGCTACGCCAGGGGCCATTGACACTGCTAATCATGCCTAAACTAGACCGCAGCCGAGTCGCCCGATTTCGTCCCGACCGATAGGCCACTGATGTCACCAAATTTCCCATTGCCAGCGGGTCAGTTGATATCTCAGCCACCGGTAGCTCAACCCCCTCGGGCAACGCCAAAACAGCCACATCCGTCGCGGGATCAGCCCCCAACAGTTCAGCCTCAATCGAGTCCCTGGCCGAGTTTGACTTAATCATTAGCGCATCTTGGGGATGGAGCGCCTCCCAGGACGTCACCACCAAACCGGCCCGCCAATGAATCCCGGTGGCCGCAGAGCGCGTCCCCCGAATGGCCACCACCGTTGGACTCACCCGCTCAAGCAGCATCGCCAGATCCTGCGATAGGTTTTGCAAAAAAGTGTCTGTAGACATGGTGATCAAGCTTCCATCACGACAACGTCTCCATGGTCTGCCGTCAGCTCAGTTTTGCCATCCACAGTTTGACCAGGCAACCCCTCCCCATTTGGCTAGGCAATCCTGATAGATTCATCACCGCTTTGATCAACATAAACCCTTGTTTAACAAATATAAGCCTGTCCTGAAATGGCTGAATCCTAAAGGATAAGTGTGATTAATGCTACATTTATCGAATTTATGCTGCTCAATTTTAAACGCTTGTCTGCTGTCGGCATTGGCTTTTACCTCTGGTTGGGCATCGCCGGATGCCGCATCCCCTCCCCCTCCAGCAAGGGCACCGTCATCCGCTCTGCCTATGCCTACTTAGAAGAACTGTTCCAAACCGAAGTGGTCAACATCGGCTTAGAAGAACTGGGCTATGCCCCGGTGTCTGGCTCCGAACTCGAATACGATGTGATCCACCAGGCCATTTCCAGAAACTACCTGGACTACACGGCTGTGCATTGGAACCCCACACACTCCACATTTTATGCAGATAACGACGGTGGGCGAAGCATGGCGCGAGTTGGCCCCGTTGTAGAAAATGCGTTGCAAGGCTATCTAATTGATCGAGCCACATCAACTGAGTATGGCATTACCAATCTGGGGCAGCTTCAAGACCCTGCCCTCGCCAAACTATTTGACAGCGACGGTGACGGCAAAGCTAACCTGGTGGGCTGTCCGCCAGGCTGGCGCTGCCGAGACGTCATTGAGCATCATCTGACTGCTTATAAGCTGCGCGATACGGTCGAACACGACGGTGACAACTATTTTGCTGACATCGAAACCATCATCCAAAAACAGGAGCAGGGGCAACCAGTCCTGTATTTCGGTTGGACACCGATGTGGTTAAATAGCGTCTTAATACCCGATGAGAATGTGGTGTGGTTAGAAGTGCCCAGAACCACCCTGCCTGATGGACAAACCGGAGAAACTGTCGTCGACGGCAAAAACTTAGGTTTCCCGGTAAATCAACTCGAAATTCTTGCCAACCAAAAATTTCTAGCAGAAAATCCGACCGCCAAGCGATGGTTTGAACTGGTACAGATTCCTATCAATGATGTTAGCTTGCAAAATCAACGTATGCGCGATGGCGAGAATACGCCCGACGATATACGACGCCATGCCGAAGAATGGATCCAAAATAACCAGGGCACCTTCGATAACTGGCTAGCAGAAGCTAAGAAAGCGAGATGAGATATCTCTGTAAGTCGTCTGGCTTTATAGATAATGGCTATCAGTCGCCAAGCAACAATGCTGTAGCTACACCAAACGCGACAGCACTGCTGATCATCGGGATGACTTTAGCTGTGAGAGTCCGTTAAATAGCGATGACTATCGACCGGATCATCCCCTAAATCAGCAATCGCAAAGCGACTAATGGGCAGGGATTGGTGTACCTGGCCTCATTGTTGACCCAGCTGCCAAGAGCTACTCTTTTGAGGATTACCTACTGGGTGAGCGGCGGCGGCAATATTAGCGTTGGTCAGGTTGTGAAGCTTGGTGACAAATTCTTCGCCCGCATCCCCGTAGGCGGCGTTACAGCCGTAGAGCAGCAGTGATGGATCAAGAACATCCGTAAAACCCCTGCCGTATAAGTGAGTATGCTGAGGTGGATGGACGAATAAAATTCTTCTGATGAGCTGTCAATGAAGCTTTAAGGAGATTAGGATGGGATTCATTTGACCTTGAAAAAAGTATAGCGCTTGCCTGAAAAAAGATTCTGGTCAGACATCAAATTCTGTTGATCTTAAGGACTTTCTAAAAGAACACTTTTAGCTGTTTGCCGAGGTGTTTCTAAGGGTACTTTCAAAATATCCAATGGCTTTGAGTGAGAAAAATGCGATACCTATCTCACAGCGGATTTATGCTTTTGGAAATATCTTTCAAGATTTGTTGTTCTGAGAATTTGAACCATGGCTCAAAATAAGAAGGTTTCGATCAAATGGACCTGGCTGGCGGTTAGCTGCATCAGTCTATTGACCGGTGTGGTTTATCTGCATCAGGCAGATTTACAGGGGGCTCCGCAATTTTCTCAGGCTCAGCAGCCGTAGTCATCGCCTAACATCAGCTCAACTCGCACTGCGACAAGCTCAGAATTTTGGCTGGGGTCCAGCATATCACCGACTCGATTCGAGGCGATATTGCACCTATTGATTGATATCAATCAATAGGTGCAATATCGCCTTATTTTTTTGATGATTGCGACCTGACTTCCCTAGATCTTCCCGTTTCTTCGCTAGATTTACTCGTATTTAGCAGACGTGTTTTCGCGGGCAGATATACGCAGATATACAATGACGGGGCAGTAGGCAGCACAGCAAGCATGGAGCAAGCATCAAATCGGCTGAAACAGCCTGCTTTTGAGTCAGTTGAAGCATCTACAGAGCAAGAACTGCGCCGCAGCCGCGAACGCTACCGTAGCTTGGTGTCTAATATCCCTGGGGCAGTCTATCGCTGTGCCGATGCTGAGAGCTGGTCCATGGACTTTGTGAGCGCTGCTATCGAAGGATTGTGCGGTTACCCTGCTGATGACTTTCTTGCAAATCGTCAGCGTACCTGGCTAAACCAGGTCTGCCCTGACGATTTGCCCCAAATTTGTGAGGTGGCGCTGGCTGCGATTGCAAACCGTCAGCCCTTCGACATTGAATACCGTATCGTCCACGCCGATGGCAGCCAGCGCTGGTGCCAGGATAGGGGACAGGGTTGCTTTGACGAGCACGATAACCTGCTCTGGATCGACGGCATCATTTTTGATATCACCGCCCTCAAGCAGGCAGAAAATGACCTCATGCAGCAGCAGGCCATTTTGCGTCTGGTGATTGATACGGTGCCCAACGTGATTTTTGTCAAAGACGAAGGTGGGCAATATCAGCTAGCTAACGAAGCGGCCGCTGAGTTTTATGATCTGAGTGTCGAAGCACTGATTGGCAAGACCGATGTTGATTTTCACCCAGATGCCCAGGCGGTGAGTCGATTTCATGATGAAAATCGTCGAGTTCTCGAAACTGGCAAAGATTTATTTATTCCTGAAGAAAAAATCACCACGCCCAATTCTAATCAGGAATGGCTGCAGTGGCAGAAACGACGAATTCGGCTACCGGGGCAAACTCGAGATAGCGTTCTCGGGGTGGGAGTCAATATTACCCAGCGTAAGCAAATCGAAGCGGCCCTACGGGCGAGTGAAAATCGCTTGCAGCTGATCACTGACTCTTTACCTGCGTGCATTTCATATATTGACATTACTCAGCGATATCGATTTGTCAACCGCACCTATGAACGATGGTTTGGCCTGACCCGTAACCAAATCATCGGCATGTCGGTACGAGATTTACTAGGGGAAGCTGCCTATGAGCGGGTTTCACCTTACCTTGATCGGGTGTTTGCGGGAGAGACCATCTCCTATGAGATCGAAATTCCCTACCAGCACGGGGGGATGCGGTACACAGTATCTACCTTTGTGCCAGATCGCGACGATGAAGGCTACATTCAGGGTTGCTATGCTCTGGTGACCGATGTTAGCGATCGCAAACGTCTCGAAGAAGATCTGCGTCAGTCTCAGCAGTTTCTTGACAGCATCGTTGAGAATGCCCCCTTTTGCGTCTTTACGAAGGATGCTAAAAACGACTTTCGCTACACGCTAATTAACAAAAACTGCGAAGCGATTTTAGGCTTTCCCCGAGAACAGGCTATTGGCAAAAATGATTATGAATTGCTTCCCAAAAAACAGGCCGATTGGCACAATGCCGAGGATCGCTCGACGCTGGCGTCTGGAAAAATGTTGGATATGCCGGAGGTCTATCTAGAGCGGCCCGACGGCAGTCACATCTGGTCTCGGGCCTTTAAGCTGCCGCTGATGGGGGCAGACGGCACCCCCAGCCAAATTTTGGGCATCGCCGAAGACATTACCGAGCGTAAGCAGCGAGAAGAAGCCCTACAGCTCATGGTAGAAGGCACTGCTGCAAAAACCGGCAGTGCCTTTTTCCGGACCTGCGTGCAGTATCTGGCCCAGGCTTTGCGAGTCCGCTACGCCATGATCACCGAATATACTGATGACACCCAAACTCGCATTCGCACCCTGGCCCTGTGGGCTGGCAATGCCATTGGCTATAACATTGAGTGCGATACGGAGGATACGCCCTGCCAGCAAACGGATAGTGATTGCGTCTGTTTCTACCCTGAAAAGTTTTTAGAACAGTTTCCTAGGTGTGCCACTCTGTTTGCGGATGGAGCTGAGAGCTATTTAGGGCACCCCCTGGTGAACGGAGCCGGTAAGCTACTGGGGCATCTTGCCGTGCTCGACACCCATCCGATGGAATCGGACGAGGGCCGAGAAATGATCCTCAAGATCTTTGCGGCTCGGGCGGGGGCAGAGCTAGAACGTCAGCAGGCAGAACGGGCTTTACATGCGGCTAAAGAGCAAGCAGAGGCTGCTAACCGGGCCAAGAGCGCGTTTTTGGCGAATATGAGCCACGAGTTACGCACCCCCTTAAATGCGATTCTTGGGTTTGCTCAACTGATGGAACGTGACGATACCCTCTCTCCTCAACAGCGAGAGTCTTTGAGTACCATTAACCGCAGTGGTGCCCATCTGCTCGATTTGATTAATGACGTGTTAGAAATGTCAAAAATTGAGGCAGGACGCACTACCCTCAGCGCCTCTGCGTTTGATTTACATCAGTTGTTGCAAACGCTGCAAGATATGTTTCAAATGCGGGCCACTGCTAAGCGGTTAACGCTCCAAACAGAGCTGTCATCTGAGCTGCCCCAGTATGTACAAACCGATGAAGCTAAGCTACGCCAGGTGTTGATTAATTTGCTGAGTAATGCGATTAAATTTACCCAGCAGGGGAGCGTAACCCTCCGTGCCAGCGTAGAGCCCGGGCAGCCTGTTGCCCTGTCGACAATGGCTTCTCTCGCCACCAAACCCCTTACCCTCTATTTTGAAGTTGCCGACACGGGCTGCGGCATCCCCTTCGAGGATCGGGGCAAGCTCTTTCAACCCTTTGTGCAAACCCGGAGTGGAGCCCAGCTGGGAGGAGGCACTGGGCTGGGCCTGGTGATTAGCCGTCAATATGTGCAGTTGATGGGAGGTAGCCTGCACTTTACGAGCATTCCGGGCCAGGGATCTACCTTCTATTTTCAGATTCAAGTGCTGCTTGCTAAACCTACTGATGTGGCCCCTGCGACTCGACAACAACGTGCCCTGCGTCTGGCTCCCCACCAACCCACCTACCGGATTTTGATCGTGGATGATCAGGCCGACAATCGCAACTTGCTAACCCAGTTACTCACCACCGTCGGGTTTCAAGTTCACGCGGCTACTAACGGCCAAGATGCTCTCGCTCAGTGGCGCGCCTGGCAACCCCATTTGATCTGGATGGATATGCGGATGCCGGTGATGGATGGGTATGAGGCGACCAGGCGGATTCGGGCAGAGGCGGGAGAGGTGGAGGGTAGAGAGAATTGGGTAGAGGGTTTCGGCACGAGTGCGCCTCGACTGAGCGTTCACCGAACATCTCAGCCGAGTGGTAAAAGAAATCGCTCTGAGTCTACCCACTACCCACTACCCATCATCATCGCCCTCACCGCCAGTGCCTTTGAAGAAAATCGCCCAGCTATCCTGGCAGCGGGCTGTAATGACATGGTGAGTAAACCGTTTCAAGAGCAGACAATTTTTGAAAAAATCTCAGAGTATCTCCAGGTTGAATTTATTTATGAGGTGAATGGTCACCAACCCTTGCTGCAAACTGCGATGCCGCAGCGGGCGGTGCTGTCAGCTGACGAACTCAGGCTGATGCCACCTACCTGGATTACGTCACTGCAGCAGGCGGCGACTGAGGTTGATAGC
>JBCCRZ010000011.1:0-27196 GCA_039200855.1 Cyanobacteria bacterium P01_D01_bin.44
GGAGATTATTTACGGTAAACAAGTGCAAAAGCTTGTTGCCCTGCAAGCAGTCCACAAGCAACTATCAGAAACTTTAGAGCGCCCAGCCACCCAAGCAGAGTGGGCCACCGCTGCCGACCTTTCCGAAGCAGACCTCACCCAAGTCGTGGAAGAAGGCGGCTTGGCCAAGCGCCGAATGATCGAAGCCAACCTACGTTTGGTGGTTTCAGTCGCCAAGAAGTATATTAAGCGCAATGTTGATTTGCTCGACCTGATCCAGGAGGGCACCATTGGCATGCAGCGGGGCGTCGAAAAGTTTGACCCCACCAAAGGCTATCGATTTTCAACCTATGCCTACTGGTGGATTCGGCAGGCAATTACCCGTGCGATCGCAGAGAAAAGCCGTGCCATTCGACTGCCCATCCACATCACCGAAAAACTCAACAAAATTAAGAAAGCCCAGCGCCAACTCTCCCAGCAACTCGGTCGCGCCGCCAC
This sequence comes from Cyanobacteria bacterium P01_D01_bin.44, assembly GCA_039200855.1. Lineage (GTDB taxonomy): Bacteria > Cyanobacteriota > Cyanobacteriia > Phormidesmidales > Phormidesmidaceae > SIO4C1. The sequence goes on from JBCCRZ010000011.1 coordinate 478, forward strand.
TGTGGCAGAGTTAGCCGAGGCCACCAGTCTCACCCCCAAGCAGGTGAGAGACTATCTAGAAAAATCCCGCCAGCCGCTGTCCTTAGACCTGAAAATTGGCGATAACTACGACACCCAGCTAGGCGATCTACTCGAAGACCCCGGTCAGCAGCCCGAGGACTTCGCCGCCCAGTCTGCCCTACGCAATGATCTAGAAGCTCTGATGGCTGATCTGACCCCCCAGCAACAGCAGGTGCTCTCCCTACGGTTCGGCCTCAAAGACGGCAAAAACATGACCCTCGCCAAAATTGGCGATATCCTCAGCATCAGCCGCGAACGCGTCCGTCAAATCGAGCGTGAGGCACTTAATAAGTTACGCAAGCGTCAGGGCGATATGCGAGAGTATTTGGCTGGATAGGAATAAAGAACGCTTAGGCTGATTGCTTTGGCAAAAATACAGCCATTTTCTTATCGCTTGGATAACTCCAACCGTAACCAGCCTGGTAGTTAACCCTGCCAGGCTGGCCATTATTTTGTCCCCTTCAAATGAGTCATGAAAAGGAGTGCTTCAATCAACTCGTTTGTTCATTTCCATCCTGCCCTTATTCATGCGAGGATCGTTATAGGCTAGACTAACCAGTCTAATTTAGAAACATTAGTAGATTAGAGCGACCGTTGTGAAAACTAGCGACAGCGAGTATTACGCCAATCAACCCAATCCAGGCAACTTTGTTAGTAAACTTGCTTTGCATGTCAGAGTCAAAATGTTTGCGACGCTCATGGAGATTACGCAAGCAGATAAAAACACCCAAGTACTCGATGTAGGTGTGACCAACGACCGCAGGACAGAGTCCAATTTCTTAGAAAAACTCTATCCTTACCCAGAAAACATTACAGCCGTGGGTTTAGAAGAGGCATCTTTCATAGAAACCGAGTTCCCTGGCGTGAAATATATTAAAGCGGATGGCAAAGCGTTACCGTTTGCAGATGACAGCTTCGACCTGGTGACGAGCTTTGCCGTGATTGAGCATGTTGGTAGTCGCAATCATCAAAACAATTTTATTAATGAACTTTGTCGGGTTGGAAAAAGTTGCTTGATTACAACGCCAAATCGTTGGTATCCCGTAGAAGTTCATACGATGACCCCCTTTTTACACTGGCTACCAGCCAGGCAGTTTCGCACAATTTTGCGGCTGATGGGTAAACATTTTTATGCGGATGAAGCCAATTTAAATCTACTAGACGCTAAAACACTCCAGAGAATGTTTCCTGGCCAAATGCAGGTAGAAGCACACCATTACCGGCTAATCGGCATGGTATCAAATCTGTTTTACTATGCAAAATGGTAACCCGTCGCCAGATACCGAACCGCTTTAATGCAGCGGTTGAGGCTAAGATTTGTGATTTCCAGAGTCACTCTGATAAATTTATCTGAATCAGACATAAAACAAGGCAGGCATACTTCTGCCAAGTGTTCCCAGGCATCGCCCAATAAAATCAATGACATCATCGCAAACAGAAACCGTCCATAAGAGCGAACTACACCATAAAACGGTTGAGCTATCCATTGTGATGCCATGCCTCAATGAGGCTCAAACTTTAGGCATCTGTATTCAAAAGGCCGCTGCCTATCTCCAAAAGTATGACGTCAGCGGTGAAATTGTCATCGCCGACAACGGCAGTACAGATGGGTCGCAGGCAATTGCACAAAACTTGGGAGTCAGAGTTATCCACGTCGAAGAAAAAGGGTATGGTAGTGCCCTGATGGCAGGCATTAGCGCTGCGCAAGGTGAATATGTGATTATGGGCGACGCAGATGACAGCTATGATTTTTCGGACCTGACCCTTTTCTTGAAGGAGTTGCGGGGCGGATATGACTTGGTCATGGGAAACCGCTTTAAAGGGGGGATTAAACCCGGCGCGATGCCTCGACTAAATCGCTTGGGTAATCCAATCTTAACAGGCATCGGCAAGCTATTTTTCCCAAATCCGTGCGGAGATTTTCAATGTGGTTTGCGGGGATTTAGTAAGAAAGCGATTGAGTCGTTAAACTTACGCACAACTGGCATGGAGTTTGCCAGTGAAATGGTAGTGAAGGCCACCTTAAATAAGCTGCACATGACCGAGGTCCCCACGACGCTATCGCCAGACGGGAGAAACCGCCCTCCCCACATGAGACCCTTACGCGATGGTTGGCGAAATCTCAGATTTTATCTACTTTATAGTCCTAGATGGTTATTTTTATATCCTGGCTTATTCCTGATGGGCATCGGGTTTGTCGGTGTTTCTTTACTCTCTTTTCGACGGTGGGGTATTTTTGATATCCATACTTTACTATTCTTAGCGACAAGTCTCATTATTGGCTCCCAAGCCATCATGTTTTCTATTTTGACTAAGTATTTTGCTATCAATGCAAAGTTACTACCTTACAATCCCTGGTTCGAAGAGAAAATCCGTTATTTCACCTTAGAAAGGGGAGCCATATCGGGCCTGTTCCTGGTATTGGCAGGGGTCGCAGGCTCATTTTACGCGTTTGGTATTTGGCAGGCTAATGCATTTGGGGGGTTAGATCCTTTTCGGATCATGCGGATTGCAATTCCATCCATTACAAGCTTGATCATTGGTTTTCAAGTCATTATTGGCAGCTTCTTTTTGAGCGTTCTTGCCCTAAAGCGAAAATGAACTTAAATGAACTTAATTGAATACCTCCATGAGAAGTACATTTTTGGGCACAGAGTGAGGGCCCTAACGCGCGGCATCGAAAAACTATTACCCCATCAATGTCAATTATTAGATGTGGGTTGTGGTGATGGTTTGATTGCATCTCGGATTGCCAAAAGTCGCCCCGACCTCTCCATTGAAGGCATCGACGTTTTAGTGAGGGAGAAAACCTTTATCCCAGTGACCGCATTTGACGGCGAGACAATGCCCTTCGGGGATAACAGTTTTGATGTATTGATGTTTGTTGACGTTCTTCACCACACGCAAAATCCTGAAGCTTTATTATGTGAAGCGCGCCGAGTTTCAAGGGGTATTATTATTATCAAAGACCATAATTGCGATGGCTATTTAGCAAACGCTACATTGAGGTTCATGGACAGGGTTGGCAATCAGCGGTTCGGCGTAGATCTTCCGTATAGCTACTTATCCAAAAAGTCTTGGAATATTTTATTTAGAGAATATGATTTTGAAATTGACAGCTACACACAAAGAATAGGCTTATATCCTGCTTTATTAAAGCCATTTTTTGAACGTTCTCTACATTTTTTAGTCAGGCTAAAAACTCATAAAAAAGTTAATAGGTTGAGTAAATACGCAGAAAAAATTTGATTAATCGAGAACAATTCTAAAACCGTTTAAACATCATCAATTAGTGTTTAGCTGTGCGAGACCCAATCTATGATGGCAAGATTTTTCAGTCAACCAGCAAGCAAAATATAAAGGTTCAGTTTTCAGAGCTTAGGAATCTGTGATTTTCAGAGTTTGACCGTCATCATCAAGCTTGAATAAGGCTGTTTCTTAAAATACATCCTTAAACTTTTGGCAACCATGAATCTAACTGCCATGAATCTGATCGGCGATAGAGGTAACACAGACTATAAAATATTAACAGTTGGTATTGCAGCTATTACTATACTAGTTGTGATTCTGACGTCAAGGCAGGGAATCTCGGCCAGACCCGATCAATTCCCAGATGCGCGTCTTTTTTTAAACAATGCTATTTCTATTACTCAGGGCAACTGGTTAGGTAATTATTCAAGCCTGACTTTCGTAAAAGGCCCTTTCTTTCCTATCTTTTTAGCTATTAATTTTTACCTCGGTTTACCCATATTAATTACCCAGAATTTACTGTATTTACTATCAGGCCTCTTATTTATAAAATCTGTTCAAGATTATATTAAGAGCAATTTATATTTACTGGTCATATTCTGTATATATGCATTCAATCCCTACTTTTTTGCGTGGACTCGGATTACTCGAGAGCCCTTATATACTAGCTTAACGGTGCTAGTGATAGCGAGCACCATTGGCTCTAGCAATACCTTTATAAATAACGCCCATATAAATAACTCCCAACCCAACCTCAGGTCTAGATTTAGCATCTGGAATATTATCTTAGGAATTTCATTAGGGGCCTTCTGGATGACTCGGGAGGAGAGAATCTGGCTCTTACCTTTTGTAATTGGCCTACCCATTGCTCTAATCACACTAATCAAATTAGCTTCCTTAAAACAATTTCGACAGAATAGATCTCTTCCCAAAAATACGTGTCTAAAGAACGATAGCTTGAATACTTTAAAGTCTATCCTCGCGATAGGTCTAGTGTTCTTTTTAACATTAACCCCGGTATTGACTGCTAATTATATTAAGTATGGGGCACTTTATATAACAGAAATGCAAAGCCCTACCTTTAAAGCTGCCTATGGTGCCCTAATGAGGGTAAAAACAGAAGCATGGCATCCTTACATCTCTATATCAAAAGAAGCTCGGCAAAAACTCTATACAATCAGCCCAAGCTTCAAGAAGCTTCAGCCATTCTTAGATGGGCATTCTTTATCACCCTGGGCAAGGGCGGGCTGTGAGCGATACGGGGTCTGTGATGATATTGCAGGGGGTTGGTTTGTTTGGGCATTTAGATTTGCCGTCGAAGCAGCCGGATTTTACACATCTCCCCAAACTGCATCCAACTACTTTAAAGCTTTGACACAAGAGATTAATGATGCCTGTTTAGCAAATAAAATAGACTGTTATGCGCAGCGAAATTCTCTTGCACCTAGATTTGATATCAGGTACATAAAGCCCTTTTCAACCAATTATCTAAAAGGGTTTAAGAAATTAGTCAGGAACGACTTTTCCCCTAGTTTTGCAGAAAAAGCTAGTGAAGGCTCCCCCGAGGAGATTAGGCTGTTCGAAAGCTTTCTCTATACTCGAGCGAATCCGTCTACCTTAGAATTAGCAAATGTGGCTCGAGGTTGGGCATTTGGACCTGATGGCAAATCCTATGAAGTTTCAATCGATAAAAACTATCAAGATCCCGATTATTTAAGCGTCGAATATTTACCATCCCCCGATCTCATAGAGCACTTTAAGGATAGTAGATTAGGCCAGCATCGATTTGAAATCAAATACTTTTGCAGGGAGGATTGCAAAATACGTTTCCTCAATGAGGACAAAAATCCCTTAGCTGAGGTCGATCCTAGAGAGAATCAGATACCTTTTAGATATAAAAATCATAATATCACCATTGGAATAGATTATTTTGCCCTTAATAGCACTGAGCTTGTCGAGATTAAAAACCTTAAAAATACCCCCGTTTTAGATGCGATATTTTGGATATATAAATATCTAGTTTCTATCACTTTTATTGTCTCAATTTTGTTTTTATTTAGACTTTTCCTGAGTAGGCAGTTTACGATTCTAACCTGCATTAATTCTCTTTTATTAATGACTATCGCATTGAGATTAGCGATATTAACCATTATTGAAATCAGTTCATTTGATGGGTTTAAAGCGAGCTATTTAATGCCTTGTTCACCCTTGGTCTATTTATTTATAGGTTTGAGCTTATATGAAGGAGCCTTGTCGCTCAGGAAAACAAGAGAATCGGTATCATGATCTTTGGGAAGCTCTCTGAAAAGATTTTAAGAAATGAATCAAAGCCTTGCAGCCTCAAACTTACGTTAACCACTCGGCTAGTTCAATCACTTGCCGGGTAAGGCTCTATTGTTGATACTGGGTTGAGCCCATTCTTGTGATAATCTGGGATAATGCCATTCATTTCTGCCCAGTTCTGAATAAATTTTCCGAGATCTTGAGACACCTTATCTGATATATGATCAGCATCAAAATAAATTACCTGATCCCCTAGATAGGCCGAGCATAAGTTTTGATGGCACAGCTGATCGTGATAATCTAAAAAATAGAAGTTATCTAATTTAGAGTCAAGCGTATTTGCAATTTCATAGATTTTTTTGTGCCTATTTCTTGACTCTTTTATAGATCGTTGGCAGAGGGGGTTTTCTATCTTTCTCAATCTATTTTTTAAGCAACGGCTGACGTGTATGGACAGTCCTGGAACATCACTGGTTAAAATTAAGTAAGCTTGATTTTGCTTGAGTTGTCGAGAAATTTCCTCAATATTATCCTCGAATGCTTGCCAGCCCACTTGATCGTGTCTGCCTATATTTCCAGTCAGTGAGCCAATGACGATGAGATCTCCAGGTTTGATCAGGGTTGGGTTCTCTATCGCGCCGATAATGCCATTTACATAGCCAGAGCAGTTTACTCTGCGATCTAACTCTGGGCTTATATTCTCAATTGGGATAACGCCACATCCATGTCCCATTGTCGCATAGTTGACATTCCAGTTTGGAAATGCAGACTCTAATCCTTTTAATATATTCCTGGCATGGGAATCCCCCAGAAGGAATATTGACTGTTTCGTCGGGTCAGACGCTTTGCTTAAGCACGCTTCAAATACCTGTGGTTCGAAGCCTTGTTCTGCATGGCAAAATTCGATATATTCCCTATCTTCGTTGCGTGCCCAGTTAGGCGGAATCTCGTCTCCCCCCAAGAGGTATAGCTTCCCTTTTAGGGGCGAAGACAGTCCATAAAGGGCAATTGATGCGATCAAACAGGCAAAAAGTCCATAGGCAATATTTTTTGATCTTTTGAGACTCCAAGGGTGACGTCGTAAGGGGGTTTCGATGTAGTGATAAGACAACACGGCCAATCCTAGTATCCCCAACCCTTGAAAAGGTACTGTAAACCAGTGAATGCCGATAGTCCAACGACTGATGACCAGCACAGACCAATGCCAGAGATAAAGTGAATAGGATAGCAGGCCGATTTTGACTATCCAAGTCCAAGATAATAGTTTGACAATCGCTATTTTGACGTCAAATGAGGTGAGGGCAACTGCGCTAAGGGCTGAGATTGCAATCGTAGCATCTACCTGAAAATCCTTGCTGACAAATAGCATTGAAAGCAAAGCCAGAACACTCATCGGGGCCAGGATTCGTTTAAGCGTCAGGAAAAGATTATTTGATAGGTGGTTTGTTCCCAAGAAAGCTAAACAGCCTAGGCCCAGTTCCCAAAAACGGGCGGGCATCAGAAAGAAAGCCGCCATGGCGTTAGTCTGGGATAGGCGCACATAACCCACCAAGGACGCGATTACCAAACCTATAATGACTGTCAATAACGTTTGGGATCCTCGGCTTGTCTTGCTTTGGCTAAATCCACACCAACCCAACAAAACAGGAAAACCCAGGTAAAACTGTTCCTCGACCCCCAGCGACCAGGTTTGCGTAAACAGATTCAGTTCCGCAGCCGTCCCAAAATAATCAGTACTCTGCAGAAATAAATAAAGATTAGAGATCCCGGCCAATGAGGCCATCCCTGTATACAGCGAGGGTTGCAACTCTCTAGCCTGAGGCAAAATGCAGAAGCAGCCGATCAGACTGGTGATCGTGACACAAGTGATTAGGGCTGGGATAAGCCGCTTGACACGCCTTGAGTAGAAATTCAATAAATACGCTGGCCAGCTCTGCTCTGGTTTATTTCTGAGTGACGCCGTCACCACAAAACCAGAGATGACGAAAAACATATCAACCCCTAAAAATCCACTGGGCAAAAGTTTGGGGTTGAAATGGTTAATAATGACAGCCAGGACTGCAATGGCTCGTAATCCATCAATCTCAGGTCGATAGCGCCAGCCTCTGTAATCTTTTAACTGTGAAACATCAGCTTTAGAGCCGATCGAAACAGGCTTACCCTGCTGATTAGAGAACCCTTGCTGCATGCCTTTAATAAATGAGTGGGTGAGCCCAATTTTTTAGCTCAATCTTATTGATTTTTTAGCCACTGGCTAACCATCAGGAGAATAGCAAACGCGCTCACTTCCTGGCAAACCCTGGCTTCTCGACCCATTTTGTGAGCGGTTATCGATAAAAAACAACCCTTTTGAAACCTGATGCCTAGTAACACCGTCAACGTCTGAAAGGCAAATAACGTTCAAAACAGCATGACTTTATTAGAAATCGGGCTACTGCTTGGCACTGTAGTGGGGGGATCCCTGGGGCAGATACTGCTCAAACTTGGGGCACTCAAGCTAGGGGCTGTCAACACTGGCAACATGATCGCTCATGTGACTGGCATTGCCTTGATTCCAGAATTTATCGCAGGCATTATCGCCTACGGGCTAGGAGCCGTGGCTTATATCCTTTTATTGACCCGCGTTGAGTTGAGCATTGCCTCCCCCGCCTCCGCACTAATCTATGTGTTTGCTGTTTTATTTGGCTACTTCTTTCTCAAAGAGCCTTATTCACTCAGCCAGTCCGTTGGCCTGGGCCTGATCATGGGTGGAGTGATCTTGGTGACGTCGCACTAGAGTCCTTGGATGAAAGAACAGATTAGCTGATAAGACAGATTAATTGTCCAACTCGGTTAGAGCCTTGAGGTCGTGCTCAACCATTGACTCAACCAGGCTCTCAAATGAGTAGTGAGGCACCCATCCCAGCTTTTGCTTAATCTTATCGACAGAGCCCACCAACTGCACCGCTTCGTCAGGGCGATAAAAGGCAGGGTCGACTGAGACATAGTCCTCCCAATTGAGCCCCACGTAGCTAAAGGCGCACTGTACCAGCTCTCTGACTGAGTGGGTTTCACCACTGGCAATAATATAGTCATCGGCCTCGGGGGCCTGCATCATTATCCACATGGCATTGACCGCATCCTGGGCATGGCACCAGTCCCGCTGGGCATCTAAGTTACCCAGCTTCAGATCCTTGGCCATGCCCAGTTTGATTTGAGCCGCCCCTTGGGTGATTTTGCGAAACACAAACTCAGCCCCCCGGCGCGGCGATTCATGGGTATACGTAGTGCCGCAGCAGGCATAGAGATTGTACTGCTGGCGATAGTTAACCGTCATCCAGTGAGCGTAGGCCTTAGCCACACCATAAGGGTTTCGGGGACGAAAGGCAGTGCGCTCAGTCTGGGGCGACTCGTCGGGTTGCCCAAACACCTCACTACTCGAAGCTTGATAAAATTTGGCATCGGCCTTGCAGCGACGGATTGCCTCTAGCAGCCGCGATACGCCAATGGCGGTGTATTCTGCGGTGAGGGCTGGCTGGGTCCAGGATAGCGGCACATAGCTCTGGGAGGCGAGGTTATAGATTTCATCCGGTTGAGCTGTTGTAATGGCATCCATTAGTGAAAACTGATCGAGCAAATCACCGGAGATAATGTTGATTTTGTCGGCAAAATGGCTAATGCGGCCAAAGCTGCTCGAGCTTGAGCGTCTCACCATTCCATAGACGCTATAACCTTTCTCTAAGAGTAATTCGGCTAGATAGGAACCATCTTGACCAGTCAGGCCAGTAATTAGGGCAGTTTTAGTCACGATACAAAGTTACGTTCATAAAATATACTTGATTTGATTAGAATGCCCCCGATTGTCCGAAAACTCTGCACGGTCTGGCCTGATTGTGGCAACCTTCCCTAATGGTGACAGCCATAAACCTTAAACCGATGCCAACCCCAATGGCGAAGCGTTTCAATACCGATTTCTATTTCGTTATTGTCAATTACTACTCGACCCCTCTAATTCGGGCTCTAATGGGCTCTATAGAGGCCCTGACGGATCCAGGTGACTATCGGGTTTTAGTGGTCAACAATTCACCGGGGGACACAGCCGTTAACCCACTGGCGTCAGACTATCAGCGGCTATCGGTAATCGAGGCCCAAGCCAATTTAGGCTTTGGCCACGGTTGTAATCTGGCCCTGCGACAAGTCTTTCAAACCAATCCCAGGGCGGTGGTCTGGCTGATTAACCCAGATGCTGTTTTACGATCTAATGCCCTGACGTATGTGCGAGCATGCCTGCAAGCAGACCCTGAGATTGCCATCTTAGGCACTGGCATTGTAGATGTCCATGGGCAAACCTGGTTCAGGCGTGGCACGTTTAATCCTTGGCTAGGTTATATCGGTCATACGCAGATAGCCCCTGAAATGCAGGCCCACGATGTCAGAACGGCAATGCTATCGGTGTCCAGCCGCTGGGTGTCGGGCTGTAGCTTGATTTTGAATCTGGTCAATTTTTCAGACTGTCCTCGATTCGATCCCCAGTTTTTTCTCTATTACGAAGACAATGAACTCTGCGAAAGAGCCTTTCAGTCTGGGTTAAAGATCAGGGTGACGCTCGAAGATTTAGTCATCCATGATGTCTCGGCGATTGTTCGCAAAGATCTCGGCAATAAGTATAAAAACACCACCTTTGGCAGGCTTTTGTTTCTACAGAAGCACGGAAAGTTAACGGGGTTTTGGCTCAATTTAGCGCTGATTATCGTCCTGAGCGTGATTTTTCTGCCCACTCAACCAGCTGTTTCTTGGGGTCGCCTGCGGGGGGTGTTCCAATTTTTATCCAGAGCCGTCACCGGAGGCGTCTCTAAATCACGGGTCAAACCCTAGTTGTCCCTTGGGCGGGGTGCCTAGTTCAAAACTGCCGCCAAACAGTGCCAGGTTCGGGTTATAAAACGGATCTTGCTGGAGATAGGGTCTCCCCTTGTGGCGGGCGTGTAGTGCCTCTAATTCCCAAATTTCCCACTTAGCATCGCGACTGGCCGACTCGTAATGGTTAAGCCGTGCGTGGGGGGTGACGACGTTGCGATAGCCCGTCTGGTAGACCCGCAAGCACAGGTCAACATCGTTAAAGTTTAGGGGCAACCCCTCATCAAAGCCACCGACCTGATCAAAAACGGCTTTGCGCATCATTAAGCAGGCCGCGGTCACGGCCAGATAATTGCGGTTAACGATATTAGATGCAAAATAGCCGGGATGATCGCCGGGGGCCTGGTGAAAGGCATGGACGGGGCGACCGGCCAGCAGGAGGATGCCGACATGCTGAAGCCTGCCATCGGGGAAAAATAGCTTTGCCCCCACCGCCCCAATGTCTTTCTGTTGGGCGAGCTCTAGCATTCGCTCCAACCAGTCGGGGGTCAAGACCTCAATATCATCGTTGAGCATCAACACAATCTCGCCCCTGGCAGCGGCAATGCCCAGATTCATGCGCATGGAGTAGTTGAAGGGCTGTTGACAGTGGATGCTGCGCAGGTTGGGGGCTGCGATCGCAGCCCATACCCCTGCTGAAATATCCCCGCCGTCCACCACAATGATTTCAAACTTGCGATAGGTACTTTGGGCTTGGATGCTATCAACACATTGCTTTAGCAGACAAACCGCTTGCCCAGCAATCTGCGTTTTTTGCCCCGCACTCGGAATCACGATGCTAATCAAGGGGGTATCGATCAGGTCCCGGCGGACCTGCAAAAAGCCAGATTCATGAGGCATCTCCACCCGTCCAGGGTAGGCACTCCGGGCTAGCATGTGCTCTAAAACTGACCGATGTTGCCGCGATCTCAACCCTGGCCAGTCCGCCTTTAAGGGGCTCGTCTCAGGCATGGTTGACCAGGAGAATACCCGCCGATGATAAAGCACTTTAGGAATATGGAAAATCTGATGCCCTTGCTCAGCCATGCATAACACCCAATTCCAGCTTTGGGTATGGGCATCTCCGTCCCCAAAGCCCTCAAGGCAATGGGGTAGTTCGCAACGTAATCGCTCAGCGCGAAAGACAGCAAGCTGCCCGGTGTAAGCACAAGCCTGCGCATAGTCAGGGGACCAATCTGGTTTAAAGCAGGGAGCCATGTGCTGACCCCCAGGGGTAATTTGATCTTCATCGGTGTAGAGACAACCCACCTCCGGGTGCTGATTGATCGCTCGAACTAGGGCATACAGGGCATCACAGGTCAGTTCATCTCCCCCTGTTATCAGCGTCACGTAATCCCCCTTTACCATCGACCAGGCCAACAGCGGATCAGCAGCCATATCCCTGCCATCAACCACCTGAATCCGAGGGTCGTGCTGATAATCACGATGCAACCGTGCCTGCAGTTCTAAAGCCTCAGAGCTTTCTTTTACCAGCAGGCAAAGTTGCCAATAGGGATAAAGCTGGGCCAGCACCGACTCAATCGTCTGGATCCCTTCGTCTGAGCCCCCGTCGCCCATCTGTACAAACACCGAGATGACAGGCTGCCAGGACAGTTGCTCAATGTGGCTTTGAATCAAATTCAGCGCTTTTGGTGATAGCCTACTCTGATGGACAAACCAACGGTCATAGCTGCGAGACGGCCATCCCAACAATTGCAGACCTGCCGATGTGCCATGGGTAGAAAACAGCCAAATCAGCAGCTTGACCCGGTGGCTAAATTTGCGATAAGCCTCAAAAAACATCCTGGCGAGGTCAATGGAAGCGTTTATTTGTCATCTTCTAAATTAGGGTTTTAGTCAACCCTCTAAATTTAAACATCTAATTTTAACCTCTAAGATTAATGAGATTAGCTAATACGATTGGAAACCTCAAGAATCCTGAATCAAAGCACCCCTCTAAAACCAATAGGTTAGCTTTTATTGATGCACTCAGGGGGTTAGCATCAATCGCTATTATTCTTTTCCATTTAGTCGGCATTCCGAAGCCAGCTCTAGAAGTCCCACCCTTTTTGAACATTATAAAAACTCACTTTGGACTGGGGGTCACTCTATTCTTTATTGTGAGTGCATATACCCTATGCCTATCTGCCGACAATAGGCAATTTGAGGATAGGAAACTTCTAAAATTTTACATTAGAAGATTTTTTAGAATCGCCCCTTTATTCTACACGATGCTATGTTTCTGCATACTTGTCAGGTCCGTCTTCTGGTCAAAATCAACCGGTTGGCTAGAGACATTAGCAAATGCAACCTTTACTTTCAATCTATTTCCAGAGTTTCACACCAGCATTGTCTGGGCAGGTTGGAGCATTGGCATAGAAGTGATCTTTTATGTCCTTTTCCCGCTGATATATTCTGTCTTTAATAATCTGATTAGGTTACTCATTTTACTTGCCATCTCCCTGGCTATAGCTATCTTAACGATGCACTTTATATCACAGCTTAAAACGGTGCCTAGCACCTACGATTACATGATTTTCCTGGCGCAAATGCCAGTTTTCATTTGCGGTATGATAGCCTACTGGATTCAAAAAAAAGTCACCCATATTGCAAAGAAAAATACAAAAAATAAATCACTCATAAGCGCGGTCTTACTCATTTTGTTTGTCGCACTATCGCTCTCTCTGATATCACCTCATTACTTTTGGCGCTGGCTACCAAACCCTAAAGCAGCCCTCTACCTATGGGCCATCAATTTTGGCATCTTGCTAAATCTGTTATTCCTCAATGGCTATCGACTGATCGTCAATCCGATCACTTGCTTTTACGGCAAAATTAGCTATAGCGCATATCTTCTGCACCCTTTTTTGATTTATGCCTCAATTCCTGTTTATCAAAAGATTTATACTCTTGAGGGTTTACCACAGGTTATACGGCTATCTCTATGTCTTTTAGTCACCTTGGCAATACTGACACCGCTATCAATGCTCAGTTTCAGGTTTATTGAGAAGCCAGGTCTTAGGTTGGGTAAACAGTTAATCGCGAAGTGCTAATACAAACGCCAAATATTTTAATTAAGTCAGAGATTCTGGGTTCAAATTCATTTCTTTTTGAAAAACAAGGTCGGGTGAAACCGCCCCGTATCAAATGTGTGCAGATCGAATAAATCTCCGTAGGCTTCACGGGCATACGCTTCTGGGATAAAGGTCTCACCATAAAACTCTGGCGTCATCGCCCCACCCCCAGACACTTCTTTTTTATTCGAGTGCACAAACTCACCTCGACCATACGCAGCCTTAGCAGCCTCAAAATCGTCAAATAGCATACTTAGGGCAGCGGAGTATCCATCAAGATCTGTCCGGCCCCTTAAACTTTCACAATAGCCAAAAAAAGGCTTTCCCCTGGTCGTTAAAGCCAATGAACCGTTAGGCTTCAGCAACCGATGAAACTCTTCCATCCAAAGTCTGCAAGCCTTCTCAGATAGATGTGAAAAAACAGAAAAGCCCACGATGTGTGTAAACATAGAAGGCTCAAGCTGAGTGGGCGGGTAAGCAGAGCAAACAAAGAAATTCTCTGTACCGAAACAGGCTTTGCAATTTTGAATAGACTCGGCTTCTACATCTAACCCATAAATGTTACTGAGCGATATCTCTTTGAGGAAAAACCTGGCTATCCTTCCCCAGCCAACCCCAAAATCAAGCAATACACTTTGTTCAGACAAAACATTGTCCATTTCATCAAAGGTCTTTGCGCAATCGCAGTAAAATTTAAAGGCCTCTCTAAGGGAAGTCTTACCCGATGCCCCCGTAGTTCTTTTTTGATACTCATTGCTGGGGAAATAGGGCAGAGGCTCATCTCTAATCGTCAAATTTTGCTTCTCAAGACTTAAGCAAACTAAGTCAAGCCATTCGCTATCAGACAAACTAGAATTTGCCGTCTTTTTCCCGAAAAAGCTCCAGAGACCCATGAATAAACTCTTATATCTTACCAGACCCTAAACTATAGGTTGCCCGATCATTTTTTGTCAACCAAATTTGAAAGGGATAACCCCTTCTATAAAATATTGCCTTCAGCGGATAACTTGGTTAACTGACAAAACTTTTGACCCAATGTAGGTAAATCTAAATAGACGTATCGTTAGATGTATCTAGTGGCAAGGAATCATCCAGTTTTTGATATTTCTTATTGACTAGAGCGCTTCATAGGTACAGCTGAGCGGCGTGATATTTTTTCAAAACAGCTGATAGGCCAAACCTATTTTATATTTCTTATTTTTGACATATCCATTCTCTGACAGATGATGCATCTGATATCATGCACATTGGGGCAGATTGCTGGCTTCGATATACCTAAAGGAAACTCGTCATGTCCCGGGAGATCATCCATACTCGTCTTCGTAGGTACCCAGTCATATTGAGGAGAGCGATCAGAAAGCTGGTTGTGACTGATGCCGGTATCGAAGCGTTTAAGCCACCTCCCCCGGTCATACCGGATCCGCTACCGCCCCTATCCGAACTCCCTCAACGTGATGCGCTGCTCGCCGCAATTACCCAGGTAGACTATCTTGCTGCAAATCCTGATCTGCCTGGCGTGATCAAGTCAGACGAGGACGCACGGGCTCACTTCGATGCCAAAGGATTTCATCAGAACCGTCGATGGAAACCAGGGTTGCTCGACTACTTTGATACAAAATACTATCGGAGACGCTACAGTCGGCTACCGCTCTCTAGCGCCGCGGCGGCCGAGCGGCACTACGCCTTGGTCGGCATTTTCGAGGGTAGGTTTCCTAACCTGGCAACGGAGCACATGTGGAATGCGCGGATTCATCTGTTCCAGATGGGCAAGGTGGGTTCCAAAGCCATCGAGGCTGGCATCGCAGTGGCCAGCGGTGAATCCTGCATCCATGTGCACTGGGCAGACTTCTGGGAGCAGCAGCGCCCGCATATCAGAATCCCATACAGCCAGCTGCTGGCCCATCCTAGGAAGCAACCAGTACTGGTGCTCACCGGAGTCCGCGACCCCTTTTCACGCCTGGTCTCAGGTTGGTTTCAAGAATTTGAGTCGCGCAAACGAGATCGCAGTCTAATGACTTGGGAGCAAGCCAAGAAAGAGATCTCTGCCCGGTTCCACAGCGACGCTTTGCGAATCGTCAATTGGTTTGAGCACCGCTTTTATTGTGAACTCGACGTATACGCGCAGCCCTTCGACACCACAGCCGGGTATGTCACACTTGAGCATCCATGGATGCTCGTTTTTGTGTATCGCCAAGATGCACTACCGCGACTGATCGAACCGCTGCGAGAGTTTCTTGGTATGCCCAACTTTAACCTCGAACCCAGCAACATTTCGAATCAAAAGTGGTACGCTGACGTCTACCGGCAAACCTTTGAACAATTTCGACTGCCAGAGGATGCCGTCAAAGCTTGTCTCGCGACGCAGTATATGCAGCACTTTTTTACCGAAGCGGAACGGGCAGATATGGCAAACCGCTGGATAGATTAAATGTCTAATATTCATCTCACAAAAACGCCCGCGGTCCCTCGTGTAGCCGTAGCATATATTCCGAGTTGAGCGCTGGATTGATGGGCTCTGCACTTAGCTCCCAGTCATCTGGAATACCCGTAAGATTCATGTACTCTGAGAATATGGGTCTGAAGCAATCTATGTCCTCTTCCTCAAACCAAGCACGCCAGTTTCCATAGGATTTTGTTCTGGCAATTCGCTTGAACTCCTTTGGTACTTGATATTGTCCAGATATATTGCAAGACAAATACTCACCCAACGCTTCATATTTTTGGTCAATGAGATCTCGATATCTGTAGAGGTAAAATCCGTTTTTTTCATTGCGAAAAAAGGGAGTTACTTGCTCCGGATAATAGCTAGGGTTGTGGAAATATCCATACTTTCCATAAACTGTTTTCATGATTGAGCTCAAAGAAATATTTTCGCCAGCTTCTTTGCGACAGACAAAATCAAGTGCTAGCCTAAATCTATCTTCGGGCATTCCGTGAGGTTTATACCACGAATATAAGAAAGCACTAATGATTTGATCTCGAGGATCTCGAGCAATCCAAATACGCTTATCAAAAGCACTAAACTCACTTAAAAATCTCTGGAGATTACAATCTTCTTGATGGGTATAAACAATCTTTGTCAAAAAATCCCCAAAGCGCTGGGACAATAATACCTGGAATGACCTCGGTTCAAAGGATATCTCAACGTTTTCCAGAGAACTTTCTATCAAATAAAGTAGCGCTGTTGTCCCGGTTTTGGGCAAGCCAGCGATTAAAGTTCTCATCCATTTAGTTCCTGCTTAAAATGAGCCTCTCACATATCTTAATACTGAAGGCTTTAGATCGATCTGTCTACAGTTTTCTGCTGACTAACACCTCGATATACTCAGCTCAAATGCCGTAGTGAGGATCATCTATAAAACGGACGAAGTGGCCATCTGCGGATGGATTTGATTGAGCGTGTTCTTCATAGGTTATGGAGTCCCCCCTGAGTCAGCCAATGTAGTGTTTTTTGTAACCCCACCATCCAAGCCACTTCAGGTTGAAAACCCATCAGCTTTTGGGCTAAAGCAATATCCAAAATATTGACTGGCACATCCACCTTACGCTTAGGTTGGTAGCGACGCTTTAGGGGCCTATTGAGTAATATCTCTAGATCATCAATAACCTGATTGATACTTTTGCCAACCCCGCTACCAATGTTAAAAATGCGTGGCTGCCCACTATAGTCAATCGCTTTAATCAAGGCCGCAATCACATCATCAATAAAAATGTAGTCACGAACAACCTGACCATCCCCCCAAACTTCTAGCAGGTCTCCGTTAATGGCCTTAGACAAAAAGGCCGCCACCACCCCCTGGCTTTTACTCGCGGTTTGAAATCGACCATAGGGGTTACTAACCCTTAAGATCAGATAATCTAGACCGTGTAAATGGTAGTACAGCGCCAGGTACTTCTCAATTGCGAGCTTAGAGATACCATAGGCGCAAATGGGATCTGTCGGAGCGCTCTCAGCAATGGGCAACTGTTTGGGAATGCCGTAGACGGTGCCGCCGGAGGAGATAAAAATCACTTTGCGAACACGGTACTGCTGACAAAGGTTTAGTAGATTCAAGCTGCCTAAGGTGTTGGCCTTTAAATCGGCAACGGGGTTTTGATTAGACGTGGCGGGCGAGCTGCTACTAATCAGATGGAAAACGATCTCACAGCCTTCAACAATCTGGGCCAGGGCTGACCCATCCTGAAAATTTCCGGGGGTCCAGTCAACCCCGGCTAACGCTGTCGGGAAGCTGACGGACCGCCCAAATGCCTTGACCTGTGCCCCTGCCGCCACCAGTGCCTGACATAGATTAGTACCAATAAATCCACCCCCGCCGAGCACAGCGCATTTTAGGCCCCTAAGCAATCCTAGACCACTGAGAGAAGGAGAGTAAACGGAGGACGAACTATCAGGGGTCACGAGATACGGGCTCAAATGGGTTTGGACAAGTTTAAAGAACGCTTAAAAAACGCTTGTGAGTAAGCACAAGCAAGATACACACCTTGAGGTTAGGGACGATTATTTGGCCCAAGCCTGGGCTAACCAACGCTTTAGGTAGCTCAGCTTAAGTCGGCTGAGACCTGGGCTGGAGGGAGGAGGCTCAGACAGGGCCTCAATGTAAGTCCGTTGCCACTCCCAGCAGCGCTGCAAAAAGTCAAACTGTGTTTTGACCCGAGTCAGCTCGTCTGCTCCAATCACATCTAAGCCATAACTCAGCACCTGTTTTCCTTCAAGCCATTCTAGGGTACCAGCATGGGGCACCCTTGCATTTGAGCTATCTTGACGCCAATAGTTAAGGGGCTGGGGCACAAAGGCTATATCCGACTCTGCCAGGATCCTCAGCCAGTAGAGCCAATCGCCGCACAGGCGATAGCTGGCATCTGGCAGCGAGACGCGGTGGGCCACAGCGGCACGCAACAGCACCGCGCTGGCATTGGGAATACTGTTTTTCTTGAGTAAAAATTGCTCGATTTCGGCCTTGCCGCTGTTGATATAGCTGTGGTGCCAGCGCTCAGGATCTAAGTCATCAGTCCAAACGGTAGAGTCTCCGATGATTTTATTGGTCGCATTAATTAACCATGAGCGGCTGTAAACAAGCCCGACGGAGGGTTCAGTGTCCATGATCTGGACTAACTGCTCTAGAAACTCAGGGGCCGCATAATCATCTGACTCGGCAATCCAGATAAATTCGCCGTTAGCCTGTTCGAGCCCTTTGCGCCATTGGGCAAAGGGTGAACCGGTATTTTGAGCGTTAAAAAAGATACGGGTGTTGGGCTGTCCTCGATAGGCGTCGATAATCTCTCGGCTGTTATCTTGAGAGCAATCGTCTAATATGATCACTTCAAAGTCTTTGAAGGTTTGCTGATAGATAGACTCAATCCGTTTCTGCAGATAGGTCGCATGGTTATAGTTGGGTACAATGGCGGTGACTCTCGGCATGGTTGGGAATCGCGACTAAACCCGATTAAGTTTGAAACCTGGTTTGAAATTTTGACGTTTTTTATGTACGGGCCTTGGCTCGATATAAGACGGCAGCAGATTAGTCGACCTCTAGGATAACTTTGGCACAGCCCAAGGGCTTAGCCACCGTGGTGATACCACAGTTAAAATCAGCATTCATCACCGCCACGAGATCTTTGATATATCGCGACCACTGATATTGAGTTTCGCATTTTTTGATCGCGGCCTGCCCCACTTTACTACGCAAGTCAGGGCGATGGATCAAGGCGGTGAGAGCCTCTGCCATTGTCCCGGTATCAAGGTAAGGCACCACAACACCTGCGTCTGGAGCCAGCACTTCTGGAGCGCCACCGGCGTCACCAAAGGCAATCACGGGTAACCCGTGAGACATGGCAGTGAGATTGACCAGCGGAAAGGGATCTTCGCGAGAAGACAGCAGAAATACGTCGGCGGCGGCGAAGTAGGGATCCAGGTTTTCTTCTGGTCGTTGACCAATAAAGAGGACTTTGTCGACCAGACCCGCAACCCGAAGGTCGTGCTCGCACCATCGACGCACCAGGGGGCCTTGCTGATCGGCCCCTATCCAGATAAATCGGACATGATCCATGTCGGGCTGCTGCAAGACCTTTTTAGCTACCTGGACAAATAAATCGGTGCCTTTGCGGGGGTGGATAGAGCCACACCCGAGGACCAGGCAGGTATATTCAGGCAGGTTGAGTTCTTTGAGAACGGCTTTGCGGGCATCTACTTTGCTGCGGTAGATATTTCTTTGCTGTCGAATGCCTGCATGGATAGGGGTCAATCGAGCGGGGTCAACGCCATAAAAATCGACCAGGGCTTTCTGCACATAATCTGATGCCACAATCACACGTTTAGCCTGGTCAACGATTTTGAGAAAAGGTTGCTTACCCACGTAGGTTTCAATCGAGGCAGGTAACTCGTAAATGCACGCCATGACCGGAATCTGATAGCGATGGCAGGCGGCGACAACATCGGCGGTCACCACGGTATTACAGAGGGCCATCAGAGGTGCTTTTTCACGGATGTCTTGCATCACCAAATTAATCGCCGCCTGGCGAGATAAACCGGCCTCTGTCAGCGTAGCCAGATTAAAGGTTTTGGCAAATTTTTTGAACGTTTGTGCTAACTCTCCGCCCCGGCACAGTAACAGGTAGCAGTCCAGTTCTTTGAACTGACTAAAATACTTCAGGTTTTCGAGCATGGCTAGCTGGGCACCCGCCAGCGCTGCATCGTGGGAAACAAACAAGATCGCTCGGGCCTGGGGGTAGCCTCTCCCCCCATTTAATGGATGCGACTGGCTCCACACAACCTGCAAACTGGGACGATCATCGGGGGCTTTGAGTTTGTGCTTTAAACGGTCAACAATTAGGGCCGAGGTTTTTACAGGCCCTCTAATGCCCAGACTCTCTTTCACTTTATAGAGCTTGGGCTTGAGCATCGCGGTAAGACTTGAGATACTTTTGAGTTTGCTGAACGCTTTACCCCAGGCGTGCGACCAATGGGTGGGGGTGGCTGCGATCGCACGCAAATAAGACTGATGAGCCGCCTGGTCAATGGCTGCGGTCGAGTAATCTGAGAAATTTTGAGCCTGACGAGTTGCCTCTAGCCAGGCCCGACCAGACGTTTGACTCGGTTCTAAAAATGCCCCCTCAGCCCACTCATTCCAGGCATTGATAAACACAAAGCCTGGTCCCTCGTCAGCCGGTTGATCAGCCGGTTGCACGGAGGCTGCGATCAGATGTCGCAGCCACTGTCGGTAAATCTCTGGTGTCGCATATTGCAAGACCGTGGCTCGCCCACCTCGACGGGCTGTGTTATCCCAAGAGGGCATCAGACCCCGATACAGTCTAAAAGAGGGTATTTCTCGTTGGATCGCGGCTTGGACCCCCCAGTAGTAGTCAAGTACAATGCCCGAAAAGTCAGGATTTAGCTTCACAACGCTATCGGCAATATTTTTTTGAGGAAAGCGGTGGGGGGGAAATTCGACTAGGGCATCAAAGCCGATGGTGCTAGGGTCAGACACCCTAAACTCAACTGCACACAGGTGCAAACCTGGCAAACCGGCCTCTACACAAGCCTTGCGCCAAAACTTTGCAGTGGCCACCGGGTCCTTGAGCAACTCGGGGCGGTAAACCAACAGCATGGGCTTGCCCTTAACCCGGATATAGCGAGGATCTTGAAGGATCGGAATGACGTCAAAAATGAAGCGATTGTCTTCAGTAGAAATATGCTTTTGCTCCAGCAAAATCTCTTTCTCAAGGCCATCCCAGCGGCGCGTCCAGTTTTCGTTAGCCCAGCAGATGCAAAATGGAAAGTCAGGTTTCCCAGATTGGAGCATGTCATTGAGAGGACGCTCTAAAACCCGCCGACCGTTGAACCAATAGTAGTAATAACAGAACCCATGAATACCGTATTGACGGGCCAAGTCAGCCTGCTCGCGTCTGACCTCTGGCAGACGCAAATCATAAAACCCGAGATCGGCGGGTAATAGGGGTTGATGGTGTCCCACAAACTGCGGTTGTGCTTTAGTCACATTCGTCCATTCGGTAAACCCTTTCCCCCACCACGCATCGTTTTCTGGGATGGGATGATATTGGGGCAAATAAAAGGCAATCAGCTTAGATAGCTCCATGGGGGACTGTTCTAATCTAGAAACAGGTTGATGCTGCATGGGTTGAGCCTATTTCAGGGCATTTCGGCGGGCTAACAAACAAGGGTGCAATTCCTTAAAAGCCTCAGCTCATCAGGAGGGTTATCTACGGGTTTCTAGGGGTTCACACAGTTAAAGCACAGTATATGGCCTAAGTCACTGATGATCTAAACCGAGAAATTTAGTTAATTTCCTGGGTAGACCTCAAGTGCTCCCAAAGCCGGTGTAGCTTTTGCAGTGGCCTTCTTCGCATTCGCATAACATCCTGTTGTGCATCAGATAGTTCAGAACGAAGCTGGCTGGCTTCGTCTTTGGTTTGCCGTAGCTGATTTTGGGTTTGCTGTAGCTGATTTTGGGCTTGGGACAACTGGCCCTGCAGTTGCAAATATCGTTGCTTTAGCCTTTCTAAGTCTTGAGAAAGACCTGTAACCACTGCTCCAAAGGCTTTATCGGCCTCAGCATATGCGCCATAAATCGCGTCTAGCTCTTTTACGTTGGGGGCTTGGCCATCCACTACTTTTATCGCCCAGTCGTAGGCCTGCGCAACCCAATTGACAATATCCGGTCGATCAGCCAACTCTTTAGATATCAGGTGGTGGCGCAACCCACTGTGGAGAAAGGCTTCTGATTCTAAGGTGGTGGTATGGGAGATAGTGGGAAAGCTAAAGTCCAAATCTGTCTCAATTTGATGGACGACCCCCCGCCAGTCATCTAAAAGGCTGCTATAGCTAATAAATGTACGGGGGATGTCTCGAGTATCTCGCTCGGCACACAGAAAGTGCTGTAGCCAAAGGAGTAAGGATTTTGAACAGGTAAAGCCATCTCTTTTCTTCAAAGAAGCGGCGATCTCTAGGGGATGTCTGATTGGAATGACGATTTTAGGCTGTGCTTCAAAGGCCTCTAAAACATCTAGCCATAGTGGCAGTAGTCGGCAAAGCCTTGGATCTTTAAGGACGATCAGGTTTGAGGTCTCAAACTCTTCCCTAAGGCTGTCTAATAGACGCTTTTTATAAGCGCTTATCTGGACTGCATTAAACCAGTTAGGCGGCAGGGGAGAAATATCATCCCAAGCAGACCCCAGGGAAGTCAGTAGCTCATCATTGAGCTGCATAATCTGCTCAGATTCCCAAAAACCTGTCTCATTGTTTTGATCCACAGGTTTCATCAGGTGCTTAGGTAAAGTCGCACCACAAAGGCTCAGCACCCGCGTTAGCGCAGAGGTGCCGCTCCGATGCATACCCAGGATGACAATGGCTTGTTTCAAATCCTCTTTTTTCATGAACTACAGCGCACACAACTAGGAGCAAATGCCCAACAGAATGAAGCCTGCGCAAAAAGGCTCACAGGGGTACATTCGATATTGGCTTCATGTCAGCCAATGGGAAAAATCCCGCTGGAAGTAACTCGCCATTTTTTCGATATCTTTTTGATATAGGCCTATCAAGAATAGCTTTAAAGAACTTCGAATACGGGTGAGGGACGGGGGGGCTTGTGCCGTGCCTGGGGGGCGTATGACCTTTCTAAAAACGCCATCTGGTTGGGAAAGCCAAAAGGCCGGATCTATCCCAATATGCTGAGAGAGCTTTGTCAGCACTCGCTTGGGATGAGTCAGGATGTCATCAAAGAAAATGACCTGTAATGCCTCCTCGGGGAAAACGGCCGTCCACCGTTCAATCGTCCCTAGATAGTCACTCCGTAGCCGAGAGCCCCTGGACAAAAAGTGATCAATAAACCATTGATCGGAGGCTTCGGAGGCGATCATTTCTGCCCGCCTTAGTGCCATTTGTGCAGACGACCAGGACCGCTCAATGGGGTTTCGTATGCTGTAAAACAGGCGCAGCTGAGGAGCCATTGCGAATATCTGTCGAATCGTATTGATGTCTAGCATGCCATAGGCAGGGGTAATTTCCCCTTGTTTGATGGGCTCAGCTACAGGGGGAAACAGGCTCAACCAATGGTCAACCCCGCTTAGCTTTAACCGATGGCTATTATCCCAGAAATGGACTTCTTTACCAGCGGGAAAGCGAACTTGGGCATGGGTACTTAAGTTTTTAAAGAGCCAGGTGGTTGCAGCTTTTTGAGCCCCAATGCCTAGAAAGTCAATCAAGGGTAGTAGCGCTCCTAATCTGATGCGTTTTTTGATGCGGGGTCTATATGGGGAAAATCATATTGTTCGCCGGGCTTGGGCTTAGCCTGCTAGATTTTGATCACTAGATTTTGATCATAGGGGTGCCGACATTTTGATTGATATCTATCTGGCCTGAAGCCCCCAATGAAAAATCGACTCGCCCGGTGATGGTGCGCTCAGGTTGAGGCTCAATCCTAAACATAATCACATCTAGCACGCGGTGCAGATGCTCCCGTTTATCCAATAACCATCCTGAGATACCTGCGTTGATAAAGTAGGCACCCGGATTAAGTAAAGTTCTGAACTCAAATTTTACCTTGAGGCGCATGCCTGGATAAACTTGGTCGATGCCTGCTTCGGGCAGGGGATGTGTGGTCATTCCCCCAAGCTCTACACCCTTAACTGTTTTGATCAGCATGCCGCAGCGAACCCTACTAGCAGGCTGAGTGATCAAAACTTCATAGCAGTACTGGTAGGTTTGTCTGGATTGCAAGATGTTGACCTGCTCACCTGCAGCATTCAAGATCCGGGGGGTAATAATCTTGGCACCGTTGGGGGCATATTCTACCGTGCTCTGGGGCTTGAGATTGGGGTCAAAGTGATCGACCTTATGAGGAGTTGGTTGCTGGCTGGCTGCTTTAGGCAAAGCCCGAGATAGAGAAGGTTGAGGGGGTTTGGATTGAGGTTGTCTGGGTTGGCGCGGGGGCACCCCCGAAATATCTATGTCCTTAATCTCCTGTCGGATGACCGTGACCCAATCGGGGGGAGCATAAATCAGTCTTTGGTAATAGCTGGTAACGCTTTTAGTATCTGCTGTCAGCAGCCGCTCACCGCCATCTATAAGAACAGCGTGGTCGCAGAGTTCGGCCACGCTGGTCATGGCATGGGAGACAAATAGTATGGTGCAGCCCTGCTCTCGAATGGTTTCCATACGGGCAAAGCATTTGCGTTGGAAAGCGGCATCGCCGACAGCCAGTACCTCGTCGACAATCAAAACGTCAGGCTCCAGACTGCTGGCCACTGCGAAGGCGAGTCGGGCTCGCATGCCGCTGGAGTAGGTCTTAACGGGCTGGTCTAAAAAATTGCCGATATTGGCAAAGGCGGCAATGGCGTCAAAGCAGGCTTCGATCTGAGTCTGGCTGAGCCCCAATATACGTCCGTTGAAAAACACATTTTGGCGGCCAGTGAATTCTGGGTTAAAGCCGCTGCCCAACTCTAGCAAGGCGGCAATGCGCCCGTTTACAGTAACGGTGCCAGTGGTGGGCTGTAGGGTGCCAGTAATGATTTTGAGGAGCGTACTTTTGCCTGCGCCGTTGCGGCCAACAATGCCCCAGGTTTGGCCCTTGGGAATCTCTAAGCTGATATCCCGCAGTGCCCAAAACTCTTGGGCGTACTTTTTGTTAGAAAATAAAATTTCTTTGAGCCGATCGGCAGGGCGCTGATAGCGTTTGAAGACCTTGGATACCTGTTTGATCGAGATGGCAATCGCTTCGGACATATCATTTATAGACGTTTATGGCCCCGCTAAAGTACATCGGCAAAGGCGGGACGCAGCTTTTGGTAGCACCAGTATCCCATGAAGCAAATACTGCTTGAGACCGCAGTAGCCACCCACCATACTGACCAGTGAGTCATTTCTCCAGTCAGGACAATATCACGGTGGGTCGCTGCGATCGCAGCCAGCGGATTTAGCCAAAATACTAGATTTTGGAAGGGTTGGGGAATCAGCTCTGCCGGATAGAGAATCGGCGTTGCATAAAACCAAAGGTTCAATAAAATCGCTAACCCCTGAGGAATATCTCGCAAAAAGACGGTAAGGCTTGCCATCAGGTAGGCCAGACCACTGGTCAATAGCAGCAGCGGTAGCCAGACCGCTGGCAAAAGCCATAGGGTGCTATGGACAGTCTGGGTCAGGAGGGCCACAAAGACAATCAGTGCGGTAGTCCCAAAGGTACTTTCTACAAAAGCGGATAGCACTGGCACCAGTGGAATTAGCTCCAGTGGGAACACCACTTTTGTCACCAGGCTCTGCTGTTGCAACACAGAGCGGGCAGCGGTATTTAATCCGCTGGTAAAGGCGATCCAAGGGATTAGGCCAGCAAACAGCCAAAGACCAAAGGTAAAGCTGCTATTGCCCCCTGGCAACCCTTGGGAGCTCAGCCTGACATTGAGCACAACCGAAAAAACATAGGTGTAGATCAGCAACTGGGCAACTTGCTGAAGTAAGGGCCAGAAATTTCCTAACACAGACCCCTTATACTTTGCATCTAGGTCTCGTTGGACCAGCGTTTTGAGGAGAGCTAACTTACTCCAATGCTGATCGCTCAGCGGCAGCCAAGCTTTAAGGCGTTTTGTTTGCAACCAAAGCCGGTTTGCTGTTGGCACCTCCTTAACCTCCCCATAAACTCTGGCCGCACCCAGACCTGTAGTTTGCCCTACCAGAAAAACTCAAGGTTTCAAACTGGATGTGGTTTGATCCCTCACAGACTAAACGATTTTAACCACATTTCATCTCTGAAAATCGCGAGTGTCCATAGTGGGTAGTAAAGTTGGATTTGCTTTCGTTCTATCAATCACCTGAGGAATTCAGAAGCACCGATGAAGGTGGCAATCGTCCATGAATGGTTCACAACCCATGCTGGCTCTGAAAAAGTCGTAGAGCAAATCTTGCGACTCTATCCAGGGGCAGACCTCTACAGCCTGGTAGATTTTCTGCCCCCGGAGCGGCGGGCTTTTATCCAAAACAAACCGATCCAAACTTCATTTTTGCAGGGCTTTCCCGGTGCCAAGAAGCATTTTCGCACCTATCTACCGTTGATGCCCTTGGCGGTGGAGCAGTTTGACTTGTCGGCCTACGATCTGGTGATTTCGAGCAACCATGCAGTGGCCAAGGGAGTGCTCACCGGCCCCCATCAGCTGCATCTGAGCTATGTACATACGCC
>JBCCRZ010000012.1:0-26940 GCA_039200855.1 Cyanobacteria bacterium P01_D01_bin.44
AGGTCACGTTGCCAAAACTACTTCAGAAATGGCTTTGGTCGTTGCCCATAGCACACCTCTAACGACCGAACGCCTTGAAAAACAATTTTCTCGCTTAGGCAATACACCCTTTTGTTTGGGGGCGCTAGTAAATCACCTCGACGGTGACGTGATGCTGCCTGTCAGCGAACTTAACCGTCTGCGACGGACCCTGGTAGAGACATTGCTGGAGTTGCGATCGCACCCCGCCCCCTGGCAACTCAACCCCAACGCCACCTATCAGGATTTATTGCCGGGTCGGGAAGCCTGTTTGGAGCATGCGCCCAGTGTAAAAGAGCCCTCAGCGCAGTCCGTCCGGGCAGGGCAACCCCAAGGGATTGCCCCTACAAAATCTTCCCAAAATCCAAAATCCATAGATGAGCGCAGCGAGACTTCTCGCAGAGTAAATCAAAATCCGGAATTCCCTGCATCCCCGCGTATTTCTCCCCCATCTTCCCTATCTCCCCCATCTCTCTCATCCCCCCACCTCATCCCCCTGGTTCGCACCCTCGACCAGCTCCAAGCCGTCCTCACCACTGGCCTTGAAACCATTTACTGCGAATTCGAAAACCCCGTCCGCTACCGCGACGCGATGGACATGGTTCGAGAATTCCGTGATGATCCGGTCGGAAAGGACGGCGAGACGCTGCTCCTACGAGATCGTCTTCCCATCCAAAATCCAAAATCCAAAATCCCTAGCGGAGCGGAGCGGAGCCATGCCCCCAGGGCTATAAATCCCCCCTTCCCCCTTTCCCCTTTCCCCTTCCCCCTTCTTTTTGTCGCTCCCCCCCGAATTACCAAAGCCAGCGAACAATACATTCTCAAACAGGTCCGCCAGGCCAACGCAGATGGCTACCTCGTGCGCAACTACGACCATTTAGAATTTTTCGCAGGGGAACGCTGCATCGGAGATTTTTCACTCAACGTTGCCAATCCAATCACGGCAAATTATTTTAAGCGGACTTTTGGGTTAGAGCGACTGACGGCCTCCTATGACCTGAACGTTCAGCAGCTGACAGACTTGCTGGAGACCGCCCCCCCGGACTGGTTTGATGTCACGATTCATCAGCACATGCCGATGTTTCACATGGAGCACTGTGTTTTTTGTGCCTTTCTATCAGAGGGGACTGACTTTACCAACTGCGGTCGCCCCTGTGAGACCCATGCGGTGAAACTGCGCGATCGCACTGGCACTGAACATATCTTGCAGGCCGATGCCGGTTGTCGGAATACAGTTTTTAACGGTGTTGCCCAAACTGGGGCCGAGTTTGTGCAGCGATTGATTGCCCACGGGGCGTGTAACTTTCGCATTGATTTTCTCAATGAAACCCCTGAACAGGTGGTCCAAACCCTTGAGTGCTATCAACAGCTGCTGCGCGGAGAGCTGAAGGGTCATCAGCTATGGCAACAGCTCCAGCTCTCGAGTCAGCTAGGGGTAACCCGCGGCACCCTGGAGGCTAGAAGCCGGGCTTAAATCCCCGGACCTAAATCCCCGGACCTAAATTCCCAAAACCAGCTGCCACTGGTTGAGTTGGCCCGTATTCTCAGGGGCATGGTCAACGACTCTGAGCTGCCAGCGACCCTGTACAGCCTGGTTGAGTAGCGATCTCAACGCCGGGGTGGTGGTCAAATTGTAGGTCTGACGCAGGCGGGTCTGTCGGCCCAGGGTGCGGCCCTGGAGCAGGATGGCACTGCCCTGGGGGGACAGCAGCGTCACCGACACATCCCCTAAAAATTCGTGTTCGATTTCTACATAGACCTGGATATCTTGCAGACGACCGCTGCGTTTGACCATCAGGGTACTCAGCTGACCACTGGGCACATCGTCAGGAATGCTCAGAGTGACTGAGCTGTGCATCGATACCGTATCGCTCAGGTGGCGTGATTTTAGCTGGCGTTCCTGGGCGGTTTTCACCGCTTTATGGGCGTTGACCTTGCCGTAACCAAACCATAGGGAGTGACCCTTGCTGTCATAGGTGCCATAGTTAACCCCCAGCTGAGGGTCGGATTTGTTATCGACAATTTTATCGGCGGTGTCTTGCAAAATTTTCTTGACCTCCCACGCCTCCAGGTCTGGATTGGCTGAGAGCATTAACCCCACCACCCCAGCCACTAAGGGGCAAGCGCTGGAGGTGCCGCCAAACCCGTAGGTATAGTCGCCGCGACCGTAGCCTTTGCTACCCGTGCGATCGCTGGTGACAATCCCCCGTCCGGCAAAATCCGAATTGACTGGGGGGCCAGTTTCGACCTGCCCTGCCTCGGGGAGTGACATGCTTGGGGGGGCGTTGTTGCTGGGGGCCGTTACCGAAACATGATTACCCCAGTTACTGTAAATGGCCTTACGGTTTAGGCTGGTGCAGGCCGACACGGTAATCACATCGGGATGAATCGCAAAGCCCCCCAGCCAATCGGTAACGCCGCGCAGCAGGTTGCGCGGCCAACCCTGCTCCTGAACCTTGCCGCTGAGGGGGCGATTGGCATTGCCTGCCGAAAACAGCACCACACAACCCTTGCCGTTGCGGCCTTTGGTGGCGGCTCGGGTAATGGCGTTGCGCTGCACAATAGACAGTGGAAAATAGGTCGTAGCGGGCGACCAACTGCACGAAATCACCGAGGCTCCCTGCTCGACGGCCCAGTCAAACAGCTCCTCAATCGACTCGTCATCTAAAAACCCCGTCGTCTGAATTGGCATTAGGCTGCAACCCGGGGCAACCCCTACCACGCCGTTGCCGGTTTCTTCGGCAATGGCAACGCCAGCAACGGCGGTGCCATGGTTTTCATAGTCCTGACTGGGCATGGGTAACCCGTCACGGGCTTTTAGATCTCGCGGGGCCACGATTTTACCCGCCCCTTGCAAATCGGGATGGTTGAGGTCAAAGGCATCGTCGGTGACGGCCACCACCACCGAGCGACTGCCTCGGGTGATCTCCCAGGCTGCCTCGACCGAAATATGCGAATCTTTAGCGAGTTCTGAGCCCCCCTGGTGGTTGAGGTGCCACTGTTCGCGATAGAGCGTGTCCTTGGGGCGATAAAGGGCTTCGGTCTCGATTACAATATTGGGTTCGGCCAGCAGCACCTGCGGCTCTCGCATGAGTCGATTGGCCAGTTTGATGGGGTTTTCCTGGGCGGTCTTTGACACCTTAAAGACATAGGCATTGTCGATGCTGTCGAGGGCTTTATCTCGGATCAGGCCCAGGGCAGATGCGATCGCATCCACCGTCACAATGCCCAGGGACGGCATAAATTGCACCGTGAGTCGATCTAGCAAATAAAATCGACTTTGGGGGCTCATCTCTAATCGATAAACATGGCTTGCAAACGCCACCTCCGCCCTCTGCCGCACCGTATCCAGGACGGGGTCGAGCCTTGCCGCAGGCACCTTCCATTCGATGAGCTGCCCCCGCGCCACCGGGCGGATCGACAGCGGTTGGATCACACCCCGCACTGTGGCCAGTTGCTCTGGGCTGACCAGTCGAGTGGTGAGGCGGTCCTCAACTTTCTCTAACCGTAGCTCTTCGCCGCCCCGCTGCAAGATTAGCCCCTCTTGCCCTGGCAGTACCCCCTGATTGCTACTTGGTGACATGGTTACCCTGGTTTTTGTTAATTACGCCTGAATAGATGGAATGCCCCCGTCTGTGACCAATTGCAGAAGAGGCACATGTTGTCTCAGTAAGTCCTCTGAGAAACTGGTAGTCTACTTAACGTTTTATAGTGGATAGGCAGTCTTGGTTGACTCAAAGCTTATCCAACTTATTTAGAATATAGGCCGACCTTGAGAAAGCTTTAGAAATCTCTGAGTCGCCCCTCAAAATCCACCCTATTTTCAACTGCTGAGGCACCATGGTTTCTTGCGCACGCGTTTCAACTTTTCGTTTAGCCGCTATCGGCGGGGTTGCTGCCCTGATGCTAGCCGCTATCCCCGGTGGGGCCAGCGCCCAAACCCCTGCAGATATCGCTCCTGAAACCGCTCCTGAAACCGCTCCTGAAGCCGCTCCTGAAGCCGCTCCTGAAGCCGCCCCTGAAGCCGCCCCTGAAGCCGCCCCCGCTAATGTGCTAGGGGATACCAGCGGGGCTCGATTGATGGCCGAGGCAGAAAACGCGATTTCGGCCCAGGACTATGGTCAGGCCATCGATAAACTACAGGCTGCCCGCGATAGCCTCAACCAGCTGTCAGCTAGCTATAGCCAGCTGGCCGATGAGTTTACGGGCATTGACGTCACCATTACCGATAGTATGCGAGCGAGAGCTTTAGAAGCTGCCCAAATGCGCGATCAGGCGACATTTCGCCAGGCCCTGGTCTATCGAGCCCAAAATCAGCCCGAACTGGCCGTACCCCTGCTAGTCGAAATTGTCCAAAGCCAAAACCCCAGCCGAGAGCTGGGGCAAAAAGCCTATGGTCAACTATTTGAGCTAGGGTTTGTTGAATATCCTTTCCCGCGCGGCGGTGGACCGGATGAGGGCAGCTCGGCCAGTACGATTCGCCCGTTGAGCCCAGAGACCAACCCCACCGGGATTACTGCTGCCCAGATTTTGATCCAAGAAGCTGAGCAGGCCAATGCCTCTGGCGACTATGACCGGGCTGCTGAGCGACTACAGACCGCCCGCGATCGCCTAAATCAGGTCTCTAGCTACTATCAGCAGTTGGCAGGGGTCTTTACCGGCATTGATAATCGAGTTGCCAGCAGCGTTCGGGATCGGGCTTTTGAGGCCGCCCAGCTGAGAGACCAGGCGACTTTGCGACAGGCTCAGGTCTATCAGGCCCAAAACCAGGCTGATTTGGCCGTGCCTCTCTTGGTCGAAGTCATCGATAGCCAAAACCCGACCCGAGATTTAGGGCAGCAGGCCTATCAGCACCTCCTGGAGATCGGCTTCGTCGAATTTCCTTATCCAAGTGCTTCCGAAGAGAGCCAGGCGGAATAAGATGGAGGGGAGAGAACTGGGTAGAGGGTTAGAGAGAATTGAGTAGTAGAGAATTCAGCTCAATCTGCTTTACTCACTACCCACTACCGTTCGGCTGAGCTCACGCCGAAGCCCACCACCCATTACCCATCACCCACTACCAAAGGAGCCGTTTATGATTCCCCCTAATCAGGTGTCAACGCTAATCAAACAAGAACTGCCAGAAGCCCAGGTGATTGTAGAAGACCTCACGGGTACCCAAGATCACTACCAAGCTACGGTGGTTGCTTCTGAGTTTGAGGGGTTAAATCTAGTCAAACAGCATCAGCTGGTATATAAGAGCGTCAACGGCGCGATGGCCACTGGTGAGCTTCATGCCCTAGCCCTCAAGACCTACACACCTCAAGAATGGGATGCCAATCAGGGAGCTTAGGGGTTTTGTAAGAAACGCTTCTTGTGGTCCTTGGTAGAATTGAGGAGCTGTATTCATTGCTTAGTCACACTATGTCTCCAGAACTCAAAGGCCGGATTGATCAGCTGGTCAACGGCAGCAAGATTGTGGTTTTTATGAAGGGCACTAAGCTGATGCCCCAGTGCGGGTTTTCTAATAACGTGGCGCAGATTCTTAATACGCTGGGCGCGCCCTATGAAACCGTTGATGTCTTGGCCGATATGGACATTCGTCAGGGCATCAAAGAATATTCAAATTGGCCCACGATTCCCCAGGTGTATATCAACGGGGAGTTTGTCGGGGGGTCAGACATTATGATTGAGCTTTACCAAAATGGTCAGCTCCAGGAAATGGTCGAGGTCGCTCTGGCGTCTTAGACACCCTGAAACAGCTGCCCTAAACAAACAAGGCATGGCCGCGCCATGCCTTGTCTGTTTTAATGAAGGTCACTTACCGATAGTCAGGCTCGGGCTGAGGTATGGCAAAGTTTGCGCTGTCATACAGAAACCGAATAATTTCTTCTTCGAGGCGATGCACTAAATAGGGCTCTAAGGAGTTTGCATGGCGCAGGGCTGCTAAATATCCCTCGATATAGAGCCGCAGCTCATCCATGCGATAGCCTTTGTTCCAATGGTCAACAATGGCATCTGTAATCCTCTGGTAGAACCTAATTGTCATAGGGTCTTGAAGCATGATCAAGGAACCTCACTCATCCACCATACACGGTCTGGTTAAGGTTAAATGAACTACAATTGGCAGTCGGCGGCAGCGTCTTGGGAGACAAATTGTCAAAGCTCCGACTAAATTCCAACTGTATAAACCTGCTGAGCAAATTGCATTCCGCCGTTTAAAGACAATTCGTAATGATTTACTCAGGATTTAACCTGCTAGTTCTATTTTACCAGTTACCAGCAGGTTGATAGATTTTTCGTTTACCAGACGTTAACCTTTTGTGGACGATTGATGAAAGACGTGGGCGAGCTATTGAGCTTGTGTGTAGTCGTAGCCGCAATTACAAAATGTCAGCGGCAGCTTTGCTAAGGTTCTAGCAACTTAAGCCCGAGTGCATTGAATTTTTGTGGGAGCTGCTGTCGTTCAGATTATTGAGGGAAATCCCCATTTGCGATCGCTGCTGAGCTGGCACTTGCAGCAGGCTGGTTATCGAGTGTCCCAATCTCCGGATGTTGCTCGCGCCAAGGAGGCATTTCAGGTTGCCCAGCCTGACTTGGTCATTTTGGAAATTGATCTGGCTGATGGCGATGGTTTGGAGTTATGTCACTGGTTGCAGCGTCGGGGGCGGCCACTGGTGATGATATTGTCTGCCCGGATTGCTGAGCAGGATGTGGTCAGAGGGCTCCAGGCAGGGGCTGATGACTATCTAAAAAAGCCTTTTGGGATGCAGGAGTTTCTGGCGAGAGTCGATGCCCTGACTCGACGCATCCGCACCACTACCGCCCCGGCCTCTCTGGCCTACGGTCATCTCAACATCGATCTGGTGCAGCGACGGGTGCGTTATAAGGAGTCTTTTATTGATCTGACTCCCCAGGAGTTTAGTTTGCTTTATGTGCTGACCCAGGCTGAGGGGACTCCCCTGAGCCGCGCTGATTTGCTGCGCCGGGCCTGGCCTGACGAGATTGATAATCCCCGCACTGTTGATACGCACGTGCTCTCACTGCGCAAAAAGATCGAAGTTGATCCGCGACAGCCGAATGTGATTCAAACTGTTCGTAATGTGGGCTATCGTCTCAACATTGAGCGGATTCGGGCGAATGCGCCAGCCGTTGAATCACCACTCAATGGCACCAGCCCACTGGCGGCTGTTACCACGACGAGCGCTCGTTAGTCATCTCCCCACTCACTGTCGGCTGCTTGATGGGCCTCAACAATGGCTGTTCGTAATGCTGACCAATCTACTCTGTCTGTAGATTGATTGGACTGCAGTCGCCCGGCTTGTAAGTGGAGTACCTGGGTTACGACTGGGGCGATGAGTTCAAGTTGGTGGTTGGCCATCACGATGGTGAGCTGTTGCAGCTGGGTGAGCTGTTGCAGTTGGGTCAGTAAAAACTCAGCGAAGCCAATATCTTGGGCTGAGGTGGGTTCATCCAGGAGAAGGAGTTTGGGCGTTTCGATCAGGGCGCGTGCGATCGCAACCCGTTGTCGCTGACCCATCGATAGCTCTGCCTCGGTGCGCGATAGCCAATCCCGAGGAATCTTGAGACGATCAAGCCAGGGCAACATCTGCTGCTTTGCCTGGGCGGGGGCTTGCCCCCGCAGCAAAGCCGGATAGCACAGCGCCGCCTCGACCGACATGCCTAATAATTTGCTATCTTGCAGCACCAGGCTCATTTGTCGTCGCAGGGGCACCACTGGCAAAGCCACTAACGATTGACCTTGCCATAAAATTTGACCCTGACTGGGCTCCACCAGACGGTTCATCAACCGCAGCAAGGTGGTTTTACCCGCCCCTGAGGCCCCCACGACGCCGACAAAGCTGCCGGTTTTGATATCAAAAGACAGATCACTCAAAAGCTCATTCAGACCCACCGGCGCTTTCACGCTCACCCGGTCAAATTTTATTTGGGCTGTCTCCCCAGCTATCTCCTCCACGTCCGCCTTTAAGCCTCCACGTCCGCCCTTGCCCCGACGGTTGACTGTACTGTCGCCACCCTATCCCACCGCCATCCCAATCGTCCAAACATCTACTAGCAGTAGCAATAGCGTCACCAGTAGCAGTAAAAAATACATCCAAGGCTGGGCCAGGGGTTTGATATCGCGGGTGTCTATCCCCGTTTTTGCCTCGACCCGCTTCACCAGACGGGCAAACCCCACCACCCGCATCGGTAACAGGTAAGCCCGGTCCGCCTCAGGGGTCAAAAAGTAATACACCAGCCCCCCCTGCCCAGTAGAGCGCGGTTTTAGGGTCTGAATCTCAGACCATTGCAGCGACCATCCCCGCCGTAACAACCATCGGATCCAGCCCGGATAGGTGACTCGAATCCTCGCATCGTCGAGCTCAACTCGTTCACTGAGACCGCCGTACAAGATCAGCCCGCCGACCCACAAGCCCATCCACAAGACCCAGGCTGGGATCGGCGCATCCGTCATCGCTGCTAAAAACGGCAGCGGCAGCACTAATGCACTATAAAACCCCAGCAGTGTAATCCGAATCAACGGAGAAATCTGGAATTGCTCACTAGATGTAGGGGGATGGGTAGTCTTGCTGCTGAGCTGTTCTGACATTTTGATCTTTCGGTTTCTAACGCCTGTCTACTAATTGCTGTCTCCTAACTCCTGCCTCATCATGCAGAACATTCCAACTTAAGCACAACCCTAAAAGACCTCATGGCAAATACTTCTGAACGACCTGCCAACCGCTATAGGTCACTGCCGAAAAGGCCACGAATAAAACCCCGTTTAAGCTTAAGTGCAGAGGGCGTGCCCAGGGCCGCTGAGGATGAATTTGGGTCGCACTCCAGGCCGACACACAAACCAATGCCACCACAGTTAAACCCATCGGTAAATGCCAGGAATGTCCCAAACGACCATATTCTCCCAAAGTGCCAACCAGGCCAATGCCCATGAGTAACAGCACTAAACCCACTAAAGTCACACCCAGACCATAGTGCAGCGGTCTTAGCCATTTAGGCCGATCTGCCCTGGTCTGACGAATGTACCAAAGTCCGCCGCCAGTGAATGCCAACACGACATAGGTTGTTAACGATAGCCCCATTGACCAGGCTGCAATTCGCCATAGCCATAAAAAAGAAGGCAAATCCATCACACGCTCATATTCGACACCCTTATCATCTCGCTAAAGCGGTGATCATAAAGCGGTAGTCAAAAAATAACCTCCCACACTGTAGCGGAAGGTTGACATGTTTCAGCAGATTGACTAAGTAGGCACACTATCAGCTAACGCCTCAATATGCCGGAGAACCCATCTAGTCTACAGACCCAACCGTGGCCCTGAGCTCGGCCCTATCAACGATGGGCTCAGGGACAACGGCCATAGCAGAAGGCATGCCTTGGGTAGTCATCCCGGTACTGTCCACAGACTCTTGCAGTGCCAAACGCTCGCAGGGGATCGTATCCGACAAGATGGCGCTGGCCATCATTCCAGTATGAATTTCCAGCTGGGCATGGGGGATCGCCTCAAACACCAAGCGTTGCCCTGGGAAAACTACCCTTTCAAAATACCAATTTGGAATATTTGTAATCCTTGCAACCTGAATTTTGCTCGTTGCATTGACGTAGCAGCATAAGAGAGCCTGCTCACCATCAGACGGCAATGAATCAAGAATTTGAGTCATATAAGTAAAGGAAGATTAATCTGCCTGCACAACTGTTTACAAGGTTAACACCGGGCGATCCCTGACGACTGTAAAAGTCACTACCAAGGCGTATGAATGCTAAGTTTGATGGCAAAACTTTCACAAAACAACACAAACCCAACTAACACACTTCCCCTGTATCTATGTGTTCATAAGACGGGATCAATATACATGCACAAATACGGATACAAACTATCGGTTAAATGTTAAGAAAAGACTAATCTTATGAGTGCATTTAACTAAAGGCTAGCGCTGCTATTCATATTGTTGCCTTGCAGGGCAATGCTCGTGCTGGGCAGATACTTATTTATCTTTTCCAGGGATTCTGTCAATGAACCGCCATGGGATCCAGTGTTATCGTAAAGATATGTGAAAAATATGAAAGCTGACTTCGGTTTCGGTAGCGCTATGACCTCTCGAGTTCTCTACGTTCGACTGCCTTGCAATCCTATTTTCCCCATAGGGGTAGTCTATTTAGCCGATCACATCCACAAGCTTTTTCCTGCGGCTGAGCAGCGCATTTTTGATTTGGGTACCTTTCCTCCCCTGGATTTTGGCTTGGCCCTGGATGCCTGTATCGATGAATTTCAACCCACTCTGCTGGTCTTTTCGTGGCGAGATATCCAGATCTATGCGCCCGTGGGCGGTCGGGGGGGTAATCCGTTGCAAAATGCGTTTGAGTTTTACTACGCCCGCAACCCTTTGGTTAAGCTGCGGGGGGCGATGGGGGGGCTGCGCATGGCCTCTACTTATCTGAATGAGCTTTGGCAAAATCTGGGCTTGATTAAGCGAGGGCTTAAACGGGCCAAGCGATACACCGATGTGAAAGTGGTGGTCGGGGGGGGAGCCGTTAGTGTCTTTTATGAGCAAATTGGCGAGATGTTGCCCAAGGGCACCATTATCTCGGTGGGCGAAGGCGAGGTTTTGCTTGAGAAGCTGCTACGGGGGCAGGACTTTGCGGATGAGCGTTGCTATGTGGTGGGGCAAGAGCAGCCACGGGATCGCCTGATCCACGAGTGGCCCACCCCGATTGAGAAGACGGCCTGCCAGTACAACTATATTGAGCGCATCTGGCCCGAGTTTGAATACTATCTGCAAGAAAGCGATTTTTATGTCGGTGTTCAGACCAAGCGCGGTTGCCCCCATAACTGTTGTTACTGTGTTTACACGGTAGTTGAGGGCAAGCAGGTGCGGATCAACCCTGCCGATGAGGTGGTGGCCGAGATGCGCCAGCTCTATGACCGGGGCGTTCGCAATTTTTGGTTTACTGATGCTCAGTTTATTCCGGCCCGCAAGTTTATCGACGATGCGGTCGAGCTGCTGGAAAAGATCGTGGATTCGGGGATGACTGATATCCATTGGGCGGCCTACATTCGTGCCGATAACCTGACGCCGAAGCTGTGCGATCTGATGGTCCGGACCGGGATGAACTATTTTGAGATCGGCATTACCAGCGGCTCCCAGGAGCTGGTGCGGAAGATGCGCATGGGCTATAACCTGCGCACGGTGCTGCAAAACTGCCGAGATCTTAAAGCAGCTGGGTTTAATGACCTGGTGTCGGTCAACTATTCCTTTAATGTGATTGACGAGCGCCCCGAGACGATTCGTCAAACCATCGCCTACCACCGAGCCCTGGAAGAAATCTTTGGCCGCGATAAGGTAGAGCCTGCGATTTTCTTTATTGGCTTACAGCCTCATACTCACCTTGAGGACTATGCCCTGGAGAATAATATTCTCAAGAAGGGCTACGATCCCCTGGCGATTCATCTACCGTGGGTGGCTAAAAAGCTGCTCTGGAACCCGGAACCGTTAGGGTCTTTCTTCGGTGAGGTTTGTCTGCAAGCCTGGCGGCAAAATCCCAACGATTTTGGCCGTGAGGTGATGGATATTCTAGAAGAGAAGCTTGGGCGATCCCCGCTGGAGGATGCGCTGACAGCTGAGGTTAAGCCAGAAAAGCAGGCGTTGGCTGCTGCGATCTCATAAATCCCTGCTTGCTCCTCCCTTGCCCCCGCTACCCATCTCTGCTGAGACTTTATTGGCGTGTCAATCCTTTAGCGGCTCTGAGGAAAGGCTTTTGCCAGTGAAAGCGATGCACGGATAGGCAAAGTTGGCAGGACAACTGCTTCAGTGGGTAAACAAATTTGCTTGGTTCGATAGGCTCAGGTGCCTTGTGGGTGCTGATATGGGTTGATATAGCACTCTAAAACGCCACTTAATAGGTTGAAAATCAATAGTCCACAATGCCGCTTTCGCCATAGAGCGGGAGTTTGACTTCTTGATCATAGGTAATGGATAAATCAGAGGTTTCAATCAGTAGCAGTACATTCCCTGACTGACAATGCCGTAGTCGCTACCTGTCATGTTTTAGAAAGGCCGTGTTGGTTAAAGTGATGCTCGATTGATTCAGAATCACTCACCCAAATTTGGGCACCTTGATTTAGGCGGGTTGATACATCAATTTCTTTACCTCATTAATTTGCAGCTCCCTAAGGATTTTGTGAAGATTTTTCGGGAAGGCCCAGTCGCCTCGAAGAAGCTGCCAGAATGCCTATGAGTGAACGCTTTGCTCCATTTCTTTGCCCATCCCTCAGCCTATGATGGTCCAGCCCGAGTTACCGATTTCAGATTCACCCATTGCTGATAGGCCCAAGGCTCCTGTTGCATTGCCCACCGTATCGGTGATCGTGCCGATCTATAACGGGGAGCGAGATTTGGCTGGGCTCATAGACTGTCTGCTCAAGCAAACGTATCCAGCTGAGCGGGTGGAATATTTGCTGGTGGATAATGGCAGTTGCGATCGCACCCCCGACCTGATCCAATCCGCCATCATCCAGGCTGAGGCCCAAGGCATTACCGTCAAAGGGCTGCAAGAAACCGAGATCCAAAGTGCCTATGCCGCCCGCAACACCGGCATTCGTCAGGCCACTGGCGAGATTTTGGCCTTTACCGATGCCGACTGCTATCCCCGTCCTGACTGGCTAGAAAATTTGGTCCAGGGCTTTACCGACGACACCATCGGCCTGGTGGTAGGGGAAGTCATCGCCTTTCCTGGGAAAACCTGGCTGGAGCACTATGCCGAGCGCAAGCGACTGATGTCGCAAAAAGATACCCTGGCCCATCCCTTTTGTGGCTATGGCCAAACCGCCAACTTAGCGATCCGGGCCAGCGCCCTGAGAGAAATCGGCCTGTTTCGCCCTCGCATGACCACCGGCGGCGATGCCGACATTTGCTGGCGGCTCCAGCGAGAAGGGGGCGTCCAGTTGGCCTTTGCCGAGTCCGCCGTGGTGGAGCATCACCACCGCACCACCTTCAAAGACCTCCACGCCCAGTGGTACCGCTATGGCCGCTCCAATCGCTTTTTGCATCAGCTTTACGGTATTAAGTTGACTCGCCCGCTGATGCCCCGAGAGGTGCGCCACACCCTGGCTCGTTGGGCTTTAAAGGAGGTGCCCCTGACTGGCTTAAAGATGCTGCGGGGCAAAGCCGATTGGCTGGATTTAGCCATGACCCCCATTAGCCTCTATTGTTTTCGGGCTCGCCACCAGGGGCAAGCCCGCTCAAACCTGCCCGAGGAGGCCCGTGAGATTGCTGTATTTACTGAATTGACTACTGAGGACCCTGATTAATGCGTCTGCTGGTGCTATCGCTGAATACGTTTCCTTATCCCCCCAGCTCGGGCGCTGCCGAAGGGCGCACCTTTAATCTGCTGAAATATTTGGGTCAGCGTTACGAGGTCACGGTGGTGGCCCACAAAAATCGCAATGCAACGCCAGAGAATATCGAGGCTTTAGAAGGTTGGATCAAAGCCGTGAAGCTGTTCCCGCCGGTTCGCCCAGAGCCCGCTAGCGACGGGGGTGCCCTGGGGCAGGTGGGCCGTCTGGTGCGGTTTGCCCTCACGGCCACCCCCCCGAATGTGGCCCATCGGTTTTCGTCCGAGGTCTATGCCTGGGTGGGGCAAGCAGTTGAGGCCGGTGAGTTTGATGCGATCATCTGCGAGCACAGTGTGAATGAGATGTACATTCAGCCCGGATTTTGCGATCGCATTCCTATCCTGGTCGATATCCACAGCTCGGTCTATGGCTGGGTCAAAAACCACCTTGAAGCCGGTGCTTCGGAAAATGCCCAGAGAGACCGGCTCTACTTACCCCTGTTAGCTCGCTATGAAAAGCGCTACTGCCAAAAATTTTCCCACCTGATTGTCACCACCCCCGACGATCGCCAACAGCTGCAAGCCCTGGTACCTAATGCCAAGATGACGATCGTCTCCAACGGGGTTGATTTAGAGACCTTTCCTTATCGAGCCCGGGATCCGGGCGGGCAGTCCCTGATTTTGATCGGGGCCATGGACTCATCCCACAATATTGATGCCGCTGGTTTCTTTGCCAGAGACGTTTTTCCCAAGCTCCGAGCCCGCTATCCCCAGGCCACCTTGAGTCTGGTAGGGGCCAGGCCCGTGCCCGAGGTTAAAGCTTTAGACGCCCTACCGGGGGTGACGGTAACCGGGCGCGTGCCCTCGATTACCGACTATATGCACCGATCCACCGTGAGCGTGGTGCCGCTGCGGGCTGGTCTGGGGATCAAAACCAAAACCCTCGAATCTATGGCTGCTGGGGTGCCAGTGGTGGCCAGCGATCGCGGTCTGGAGGGGTTGACCGTAGATGGGGCGGGGACGCCTTTGCGGGCTTTACGGGCCAACCATCCCGACGCCTACGTCGACGC
This sequence comes from Cyanobacteria bacterium P01_D01_bin.44, assembly GCA_039200855.1. Taxonomy (GTDB): domain Bacteria; phylum Cyanobacteriota; class Cyanobacteriia; order Phormidesmidales; family Phormidesmidaceae; genus SIO4C1. The sequence goes on from JBCCRZ010000012.1 coordinate 14,419, forward strand.
TATCAGCCGCCTGTTTGAAGACGCCGACCTGCGGCAGACTCTCTCTGGAAATGCCCGTCAGATGATTGAAGCGGAATATACCTGGGAGATTGCCGGTAAACGGTACGACCAAGTGTTATCCTCCTAATTCACAGGTATCATCCTCCAATTCAAAGCCGTAGGCTTTAAAGACTAGCCACCAAAGCTTTTAAGGCTACAGCTACAGCCACCAGCGTCGTTTAGGCCAATGCATGGAGAAGCATACGCCATGCCCCCGAAGAAAGTCACTGCCCCCGAAAATGATTCATCCACTTCCAAAGTAAGGCTGTGGGTTAAACCGGCTCGCACCCAAAAGCTGGGCTGGCGTATAGGCACCTTATTAGGGCTAGGGGCGACCGCCACGCTGGCCGGTTTTGTAATTTGGTCGGGGGTACGCCTGATTATTGATCCCTACAGCCCCAACTGGCTGACCACGGTTGTCCCTGCCCTCGGCAACCCAGAAAAAACGCCACTGCTTACGATGGCTGAGATCAAAGCCGATTTGCCCGCTGGTATGACAGCAGGGGAGCCAGTCCTCTGGAAGTCGGGCAAAACCCCCAGCCAATCGGACCGCACGCCAGAGGCTAGCGAGTCGGATTGGATTATCCCCATTTTTCAAACTCAGCAGCGCTGTCGGGGCGGTGCCCAAGCTCTGACGCCCACTGGGGGCTGTGCCACGATTGTTGAGCTGCAAGTCTATCGCGGTGCGGGTGGCGACGGGACCCGCTTTAAGTTGGTCAACCAAATTACGGTTCGTGGCCCCAAGGAAAGTTTTGTCACCTCCCCCCTAATTGGCACTGCCGCCGAAGTGGCTGGTGTCGATCACACCGCTGCCCTGACCACGGTCAAGCTGTTAGATCAACCCCTCGAACCCCAGCAACCTTGGATTTCTTTAGAAGGCACTCGCAAGGTGGGATCGCTCCGGGTTCGCTACGGGCAGCTTGTACATTACGCCCCTCGCAGTGGTCAGCTGACGCCCCTACTCGCCTGGACCAGTGGTGCGGGCAAGCAGCCGTTTTTTCAAGCCTTAGATGAAGAGGGGCCCGACGAGCTGATGATTGATCAAACCGTCGGCCTAGAGCCTAAGTTGCAAGCCTATCAAGTGATTGCCAATCGACCGCCACAACTCAAAGAAATTTCCCTGCGGCGGACTGTTTTTAAGGACCCTCCGGCTACCTCGCTTTATGATAAAGCCCTTCTGCTAGCCAATAGCGGGGGATGGTCCCATGCGTTGCCAATCATGCAAAGTGCCAAAAAGGCCCTGGGTGATGATTGGTCCCCCGCCGCCGAAGCCCAACTTAAGCTGATTGGGGCCCATGCCCAGCTCACTCAGGCCCAGGCCGATCGCACCTGGTCAAGCCAGCGTCAACAGCTCCTGGCTGACCTGATTGATGGTCGTTGGGAAACCGCCCTCAAGCAGACCGAAGCCTCCCCGGCGACCTATGCAGAGTTATTAAACCTGCTTAAGACTCATTTTCCCCGGCTTTGGCCCCGCGTTGAGGCTCATCTCAAGGCCCATCCCCGAGACGAAGCTGTGCAAATGTGGGGGGCAATTTTACTCACGGCTCGGCAAACCCCCGATGCTGGTAAAGACTGGTTAGAAAAACAGTCTCAGCCTAAGGTCGCCCTAGCGCGCTGGCAAACCTTGAGCGATCGCGTTGATCAGCTTGCTCGCTTTACGATGATGCCTCAGTCTAATGCAGCCATCCCGGTCTCGGCATTTTCTCCAGGGCTGTCATCAGGCACATCTTTAGATACGGGCCGTTACCAGCAATTGTTTGGCAGCTTATCTCCGGTCAGTGCCCCCCGGGCTACCCCGGACCCAGACTGGCTCTTTCCAGATGCCACCGTGCCCCGGATCGAGGCCGGTCAAACCTGGTATCACATCAACATTCAATCACTCTCGGGCGATCGCGGCTGGCTCCCCGTTAGTGCGGCCAATTTCTCAACGACAGCCACTGCAAACGCTCTCTGGAATCGTCTAGGGCTAGCTGCCCAGCAACGGCTACAGGTGATTAGCCCTAGCCAGGGCAATCTCAGCTCATTAACCGTTCAAGGTATAAAGTCGCAGGGGCAATCGTTAACCCTATTGGCCTCTGGACCCGTTGGGCTACCCACTGATGCCATGGTGATGACGCAGGCTAATTTGCAGTGGCTACCCCTGGCGGCTAGCACCTCCCTGGCAGATTTTCTCCGAACCTCCCCCGGTAGCCTTGAGGAGTTTGATCAACTTGCCGCGTTGCTAAATCTTTCCCTAGAACCTTACACAGATTCAACCTTCACAGATTCGACCTTCCCGAATTTGCCAGACGATAGTGAAGACGGCAGTGAAGACAGTCCCCCCGACTCAGACACTCATGATGCATTGGCTCAGCAACTGCTGGTCAATTACCCCCAGATGCAGGTAGCCCGTTTAGATGTGACTGGCGATGGGGCTTCGGAGTTGGTTTTAACGCTCCCCTCTCCGGGCGCAGGTTCTCAGACGATGATTTTTGAACCCACAGGGTCGCTGGTGTATAGCGATCTTAATCAATCCCAGCAGCTGAGTGCCGTTGTGGTCAGTGATGCACCAGCTCCGTCAGCGCTGTTGATTAATCAAGGAGGAGGCTATCGTTTGCAGCCGGTGAGTGGTGAGTGGTGAGTGGCGCTCCAAACCTATCGCTGTACAGAAATTTTCATGGTCACATACCAGGGCCACTGATAATGTTCTGCGATTAGCCAACCCACCATCAGGGCATGTAATACCAGCGTCAGCAGTGCCCACATGATTGGAAAATGGATGGCCCCATTGGTGTCTAGTGGGGGGAACAGATAGGCTGACAGCAAGATTAGACTGGCTGGCATGCCGATCAGCAGCAGGCCCAGGCCCCAGAGCACACCCCCCAGGCTACTGTCTCGCTGATAGGCGCTGCGCCACTGTTTACCGGTCCAGCGCCAAACCATGGGTTGGGCACTGTCTACAACCTGCACAGATTGTTCATCCAGATTGGCAGTGAAAATATGGCGGCAAAAATCACAGGCAAACGCGTCGGTCAAGACGAGGACTGACAGCTGACCATGGGCACACACGGGACAGCTGTAGCTATCGTCATAGCTCAATGGCCTCAAGCTATCACCGGAGGCGGTTTCTCTCAAAGATTTAGGCGACTGACCCATGGCACATTAAGGATACTCGAAAGCAATCGATCCCAACCATAGTGTGACTTTCTTAGAGCTGGGGAGAAATGCTCGACTTTCTTAATGCTTGGGCGGAGTGCGCTAGGACTGCGTCAAGCTTAAAATTTTGATTGTGGAAGGCGCGGTGAGGGGAAGACGCGGCGACGCGACAAGATTCGGCCATGGGTTTCCCGGTATTGTCCTATCTCTATGCCGCCGTGTCGTCAGTGCCGGGGTTGAGCCAATTGCTGGGCGGCTAATCGTTTTTGCTGGACGGCCTGGAGCTGTAACAAAAGTGCGTCGGCCTGGGCCTGAAGATGCAATAGCTCTACTTGATGATCGGGCTGATAGGGATACTGCTTGACTTCTATCCAGCAGATTTGGGCAGCATTAGAGGCGGGTGTGGTTTCTCGATTCACAGACCTTTCAGCAACTGGCTGATCGGCGGATTTTGATATGTCAGAAGAAAGAGTCTTCATGCTTTTAATTAAACGCCCTGATTCAAAGCGCTAGGGATTATTACTTAGCAAATTTTCAAGGGCATTGTAACCTAAATTTCACATAGCATCGTAATCAACGGCGACTTTTTGTGATCTTGATCTGTGTGTCGCTTTAATAATTGGCTGCTTGTGGTGCTGATTGAAAAGGCTGAAAATTTGCTTTTGGGCTGCGTTGGCGCTAACGGAGCCATCCGCAAAGGGATGGGGTTTTAACGGGGTCAGGTGTCGGCGTCAGACAGGGGGGTGGCTGAAGAGATGGCGTCGCCAGAGACTGTGGTTGCCGTCGGCATTCCTCCGGATTCAGTCTCCTCATGGGTTATTTCAGAGGAGCCAGGGGCTATTTCAGAAGCCACTTCTCGCTCTTTAGACAGCAGGTCGATGGTGTCTCCGAGGGCCATGGTGAGGCTCTGGCGGGTTTGCTCGTGGCTGGCTTGTTCTTGCTTGAGGGCGTTAGAGAGCTGATCGCATAGCTTGAGTGCCTCGATCAACTGCGATCGCGCTTCTTCAATGGAGTCGATCGCCTCTACTTGTGTAAGCACCTTAGAGGCATCATCGGAGGTCTCTGTATCAGGTTTTCCTTTGAAGGTCTCAAGCTCTCGGACCATACCCTGTAGTTTAAGCTGGGACTGTTCGACATCCCGACGGCGCTGCTCGGCCTCTGATTCATACAGGCGACGCCAGTTGGCGGCACTGGCATAGGCTTGATCACGGTCTTGGCGCAGATCAACTAGCTGGCGCTGTAGCGTCCGGATTTCAGCTAGCCATTGGGTCATGTCGTTGGCCATGGCGGTTTCTTGACTAAAACAAAAGCTGAGTCAGTGATTTGGGCGCTGGCAAGACAATCATCACCAGCAGCGCCAGGGCTAACAGGCCAATCAAATCCCGGCGACTATCTAACTCACTGACATCGTTGAGGGCGGGCTCATCGACAGCGGGGATAAAAAATAGCAAAATCGCCCACAGAAAAAACTCTTGGTGGATTAAGGCTAACACTAACACTAAAAACCGAGAGATTTGACCGATAACGGCCCCGGTTCGCTGTCCGTACATGGCGTGGACAATATGACCGCCGTCTAGCTGCCCTACTGGCATCAGATTGAGGGCAGTGACCACCAACCCCAGGCACCCTGCCACCGCAACGGGATGCAGATCAATGGCTTGAGCAGCCTGGAGTTGGGAGCCCAGGGCCAGTTTGCCGAGTAGGGCCAAAATCACTGAGCCGCTGGGATCGAGGGCATTAAAGTTGAGCAGGCTGGCGTCTTCGGGTAGGGCGATCACCGTTGAGTGGGCCAATCCCCAAATCAAGACCGGCACTGTGACGACTAGACCCGCTAACGGGCCTGCAATCCCTACGTCAAAGAGGGCTCGTCGGTTGGGGACCGGCGACCTCAGCTGGATAAATGCTCCAAAGGTCCCCAAGAAAAAAGGCACCGGGATGAAATAGGGCAAGGTGGCCTGAATCTGGTAGCGACGCGCCATCAGATAGTGCCCCATCTCATGGACCCCTAGGATCAGCATCAGCGACAGGCCATAGGTCAGTCCTTGGGTGAGCAGAGCTGGCTGGGCCTGCAGATCGCTCATAGAGAGCTCACCCACGTAAACGCCGCCTGCCAGGGTCGTGGTCAAAAGGGTCATCACGAGGAGTGCGATCGCAAGTCGGGGTCGATAGAGCGCCTGCGCGGGCATCTCTTTTTTAGACTGCTCCTGGGTTTTGAACTCTGGATTAGGCACCAGCGCAAAAAAGGGTTTGCCGTTTAAGCCCTCTTGCAGCAGCAGCAAAAAACGATTGCCAAACTGAGCTTTAACATTCTCTTGGACGGTTTGATAAGCTACCCCAGGGGAGGTTTTGAGCTGGCCCCGACAAATCATGGCATGGGGGCGATACTCAATATTCTGGAGGTAATAGACCGTCCAAGGAAAACACCGCTGTAGGTGGGTCTCTTCATCACGGGTAATGGGACGCTCTGGCTCAGGCGGCTTGGCGGCGGTTGCCGGAGAGGACACCGTCGCGGGTGGCATCCGGCCTAAAAAGATCAGCAGCATATAGACCAGCGGGCAGATGATAAACAGCCCGTACAACATTGCCACTGGTGGTCTCTCATCCCCGTAGATGCTGAGCCACAGCGTGAGCACCCACACGGGTATCATCATCACAAACCACAGCAGCCAAACGGGCGTGCGGGTAATGCTGGCGACACTGCGCTGAATCACCCAGTAGGTCAAGAATCCAAGTAAAATGGCGAGCAGAATAAACGACATGAATTAGGCCCGTGATAACTGTGGCGTTTCGATTTGCCCCAAAAGCATATTATCGGATAAGTTCAGGGTTATCTGCGAGCTACAGGCGCAGATCTCTTCTTTACCCTAAAACATTTGGTGCATGGCTTCTTCACACCCTGGCACAACTGCTAAAGCCCCGCGACAGGTTTTAGACAAGATTTATGCCTTCCCACCCAACCGAGACACCCTGGGGGGCACGGCCTATCTGCTTTTAGAAAAGGATAGCGCAGGGGCTGCTGCTAATTTGTTGATCGATTGTCCTGCCGAGGTCCCCACCCTGCTTGATTTTATCGAAGCCCAGGGCGGGGTGCGGTGGCTGATGTTGACCCATCGGGGTGGGATCGGTAAAGTCAAAGATTTACAAGCCCGGTTTGGCTGCACCGTGGTGATTCAAGAGCAAGAGGCTTATTTGCTGCCCCAGGTGCCGCTCACTTCATTTCAGCAAACCTTTAGATTTAGCCCTACTTGCCATGCGCTGTGGACACCGGGTTACTCGCCGGGCTCAGCCTGCCTATACACCCAGGCTCACGGGGGTGTTTTATTCACAGGTCGGCATCTGCTTCCCAATCGAGAGGGCCAGCCGGTTCCTCTGCGTTTTTCTAAAACCTTTCACTGGCCTCGCCAGCTGCGCAGCGTCCAGTGGCTGCGAGATGAATTTAGCGCTGAAACGCTGCGCTATCTGTGTCCTGGGGCGAATACGGGTTTCCTACGCGGTAAGCGGGTGATTGAGGATGCTTACGCCCAGTTAGAGTCGATTGATTTAGAGGCATGTCGTTACACACAAGCGATCATTTGACCCCCTCGCCCCTATGAGGTTGTTGGTTGGCAGCGTTCAAACCTGCATTGGTCAGACACATGGGTTCTGCCCCTATAACCCCTTTGCCAATTACACTATATGATCCCGTGGCATTGATCCCGTGGCCTTCTCCACCAATTCTGAAATCTCAACCCGCAATGATTCTGGATATAACAACCACGTCCGCTGATAGGGCTGAGTCAGGGTTTTAACTAGAGGAGACAGCTGGCTAATTTCCGTCAGACCGCTTTCAGTTTTAAGTTTGATGCCGCGCTGATAGAGAGTGTAGCCATGGCTCGATACATGGCGCAGGCTACTATAGCTACCCCCCTGCTGGCCGAGGCGCTGGCGGACTGTGGCTAAAATTTGGGCTTGCTCAGCCGGGCTGTGGTGGCTGACATCCAGGGTCTTGAGCAGCTGGCGATTGACCAGATGGCGACAAAGCCCAGAGAGCAGCGTATCAGGGTGGGTTTGCCAGCGCTGTAGGTGGTAGCTAAAGACGATGTCGTCTCCGGCGAGATAGGCCGACAGGGGGAGAGCATCAACGGTTTGGGTGAGCCAGGCAACCACGGTGTCATCGGCGCTCAAGTCCCCAACCTTGAGCAACTCGCGGGCGCGGCAAAAGATTTGCTCCAGCATCCAGGTGGCCGAAAGATTTTTAGGATGGTTGTAAATTTGGGCGTACATAAAGTAGCGCACCACCAGGTAATGCTCGATTGCCGCCAGTCCTTTGCGCTCGACCACCAGTTGCTGGCTGTCGGGGTCAAAGTCGAGGGCGAGGATGATCCGGTCCAGGTCGAGCTGACCGTAGGAGGCCCCGGTGAAGTAGCTGTCGCGCAGTAGGTAGTCGATGCGATCGCAATCCAACTGACTCGACACCAGCTGCCAGATCAGTGGCACGGCGTGCTGATGCTGGTATACGTCAATAATCGCCGTCAACAGTGCGGGGTCAAACGCATCGAGCAGGCCGCGCACCTCTGGCTCTTCGGTCAGAATGCGCTGGGTCCAACCCTCATGATGACCCCCAAACACGTCCTCTGAAGTGTGACTGTAGGGGCCATGACCAATGTCATGCAGCAGAGCCCCACAGAGAACCGCTGCCCGGTGGGGTTGCAGCTCCGCATAAACGCTCGCCAGCCGATCAAAGGCCCAGCGAGCAATGGCCATCACCCCCAAAGAATGAGTAAAGCGAGAGCTCTCTGCCCCATGAAACGTCAGACTGGCAGGCCCCAGTTGCCGAATTCGCCGCAGTCGCTGAAAAGCCACCGTATCGATCAGTTGAATGAGTAAGGCCTCGACCGGATCGCGACCATCAAGGGTAATCGCGCCGTGGAGAGGATCGTGGTAAGTCCGCGTTTTAGGGAACACCGGCTATTGTCAAAGATTGAGTCAAAAGACCCACCGCCGCCTGGTATTGAGCATCGGTGTTGGAACCAAAGCGATCGCGGGTAATCGGTTCTGACCTCACCACCTGATCGGGCTGAATGCCCCGGCGATTAATATCGTGGTGATCGGGCGTCTCATATTTAGCCACCGTGACCGCCAACCCAGACCCATTGGTCAAATCAAATAGCGACTGAATGAGTCCTTTACCGAAGGTAGTTTCCCCCACCAGCTGAGCGCGCCCATTATCCTGCAGTGCCCCCGCTAAAATTTCGCTGGCGCTGGCGGTGCCCGCATTCACCAAAACCACCAGAGGATCATCGGTGAGGGCCGCCCCCGATGCTTCGAAACTTTCCAAAATACCCTGGCGATTGACCGTATAGACGATAGTGCCTTCGTCTATCCAACGTCGCGCAATTTCAATGCCTGCCTGGAGTAGCCCGCCGGGGTTGTTACGCAGGTCCAGAATGTAAGCATCAGCCCCTTGTTTCTCAAGCTTCTGCAGGGCTGAGGTCACCTCCGAGACCGCATTTGCATTAAACTGCCCCAGCCGAATATAGCCAAAGTTTGAACCGTCTGGCACTGACCGCAACTCAGCTAACACTGGATTCAGCGTGATCCGTTGACGGACTAAATTAACATCGAATGAGGCGCTGTGAACTGACTGACTATCGCTATCACGCTTTACTGTTAAAGTCACCTTTGTGCCCGCTGCTCCGCGCATCCGGGCTGCCGACTCATCCAGCGAAAGCCGCTGTGTCAGGGTCCCATTAATTGCCAAAATGGCATCCTTAGGATGCAGCCCTGCCTGCTCAGCCGGTGAGCCCTCAATCGGTGCAATCACCCTTAGAACGCCGTCATCTTCGTCCTTAATGATTTGTAACCCAACCCCCAGCAGCTCTCCCGACGTACTGGTCCTTAAACTCTGATACTGATCAGGGGGCAAAAAGCGCGTGTAGGGGTCGTCCAACCCACTCAGCATATCTTGGACTGCCTCATAGGCCGCTTCCCAGGTTGCCAGGGGCTGTCGTAGTACCCGCTGTCTGATAAACCACCAGTTTTGGTGATTAAACGTCTCATCTACGTAAGCTCGATTAACAATCCGCCAAACCTCCATCACCAGCTTCTGCTGGTCGGTCATGGCGAGCGCTGGCGATGACCACAGGCTGAGCCCTGCCGTTACCATCAGCATCACTGCACAGATTGCCCCTAAAAACCGCTTGACCATTAACTCACCAGACTCACCCTATCAAAGAAAATACTTAACTTGTGCTCAAAGTGCGCTCAAACGTTACGCATGCCCATTTAACGTTATCCCTGCCTAGACGCTTGCTCGACCCTGCTCAACCCAGTCCTCAGTCAAATCCGCAGCAGCTTGGCTTTCAGGATACTGCCTCCCTTTTGTAATCTGCTCGATCTTGATAACAACACTTGATAACAACAAGGGTATCACCGCAGACTCAGAGGGTATCAAACCTAGGATAGAACGGATTGTCAGCGGCTGAAGCCAGCGACCAGTCTGTTCTGTCATCATAGCGATAAACCCAAGTTTGTGAAGTTTCTTAAACTAAATCTCAGATATCAAGGCTAACTTAAACAAGTTCACAGAAATGCCCCTAATACACTTGTCTGAGGTCGCTATCGATGGGTTCAGAATGCCCAACCACCTTGAAATAGACTTGTTTTCGGCATCCCTTATTAGAGGGTTTATGTTACATTTTTTAGTAACGGCATAAATGCAGCTCACTTATAACGTCATTTTCCCGCTTCATGTTTACTAAGCAAGTCACGGATTCTAAGACCTATCAATGGTTCAACGAGCGTTTGGAGATTCAAGCGCTCGCCGACGACATTTCCAGTAAGTACGTTCCTCCCCACGTCAATATTTTTTATTGCCTTGGAGGGATTACGCTGGTTTGCTTCGTCATCCAGTTCGCCACTGGATTTGCCATGACCTTTTATTACAAGCCTACTGTGACAGAGGCATTCAGCTCTGTTCAGTATTTGATGACTGATGTCAACTTTGGCTGGTTAATTCGCTCTGTCCATCGCTGGTCTGCCAGCATGATGGTGTTGATGATGATACTGCACGTCTTTCGGGTCTATTTGACCGGTGGTTTCAAGAAACCCCGTGAGTTGACCTGGGTGACCGGTGTCATCATGGCAGTGATTACAGTCTCTTTTGGTGTTACAGGCTATTCGCTGCCTTGGGACCAGGTGGGCTATTGGGCTGTCAAGATCGTTTCTGGCGTTCCGAGTGCTATCCCCGTTGTAGGCGGTTTAATGGTCGAGTTTATTCGAGGTGGGCAAAGCGTTGGTCAGCCGACACTGACTCGTTTTTATAGCTTGCATACGTTTGTGATGCCCTGGCTGATGGCGGTCTTCATGCTGCTTCACTTTTTGATGATCCGTAAGCAGGGCATCTCGGGTCCTTTGTAGGCTCATTTCAGTTTATTTTGGGGAATGATGATTTATCTTATTTCCCCGCGCTGTCAAATCTCTTGAGGAGAACAGTTTTAGCAATGTCAACACTTAAGAAGCCAGATCTAAGTGATCCTAAGCTAAGAGAAAAACTTAGTCAGGGCATGGGCCACAATTATTATGGTGAGCCAGCCTGGCCAAATGACTTATTGTACATTTTCCCCGTTGTGATTTTGGGGACCATTGCCTGCTGCGTTGCGTTGGCCGTGCTTGATCCCGCCATGATTGGTGAACCTGCCAATCCGTTCGCAACGCCACTGGAGATTCTGCCTGAGTGGTATCTCTACCCTGCTTTCCAAATTTTGCGAATTGTCCCTAACAAGTTGCTTGGGATTGCGCTTCAAACTGCTATTCCGCTAGGGCTGATGTTGATTCCGTTCATCGAGAACGTCAACAAATTTCAAAATCCGTTCCGTCGCCCTCTGGCAACCGCCATGTTCTTGTTTGGCACACTGGTTACTATTTGGTTGGGCATTGGTGCAACCTTGCCAATCGACACCTCTCTAACGTTGGGTTTGTTTTAATCTGATTTTAAAATCCTGTCGTTTCTGAATTTTTAATCCCTTGGAATGTAGTGTCCTTTAAGCTGCTCCAGGGGATTTTTGTGTTGGGAATTTTAGGCATCTACTCTGATAGGTTGGCATCTGCGATGAACAGTCAATGAGGAGCTTGGGGTATGATTCGGAAAAGCCACTCGTGGCGTTTTCTGGGCATGCTACCCGCTTTGTCAAGCTAGGACAGACATGCTTAAGCAAGATCATTTGACCGTGCAAAGTCAGCTAGAAAAGCTGTCTGAGGTGCAGGCTTGGTTTCAGCATTTTTGCGATACCGCCGCCCAGCCTTGGGTAAATGACATCTTTGATCCCCTGAATTTGGCTCTGGCAGAGGGGTTTACCAACGCAGTTAGGCATGCCCATAGTGATTTGCCTAGGGAAACTCCGATTTGCCTCGACCTATCGCTTTGGCTAGATCGGATTGAAGTTCGGATTTGGGATCAGGGGCGTCCCTTTGATCCAGCTGGGATTCAAGAGCCAGAACCTGGCACGCTGAGTGAAGGCGGGTATGGTTGGTTTTTGCTGCGACGACTCGTCGATCAGGTTGAATATGAACGTGCTCAAGATGGCCGTAACTGTCTTTGGATTGTGAAGTATCCGAAGACGTCGTAACTTTTTTCGTCCTTACTCTATGCCTGCCAGTTCATCTTTTGCCAGCTCATCACCGGGCCGCTTTCGACCCACATTTGTCTTTATTGAAGTGTTTGGCTGCGAAGGCGGCATTCAGTCGTATATTCAGGATGTTTTAAACGCTTACAGCCATCTGTCCCTCGACACCGCCGATGTTTTCTTGCTGAGAGATGGGCCGGAGTCACTGCCTGAGTCGCTCTCTGGGGCACTCTCTGATTTGGCAGGCGGAGCCTTTCGATTCCACTGCTTTAAAGCTGACGGTGCTATGCAGTCTCGTATTCAGCTAACCCTGGCGCTGCTGGGGCATCTCCTGCGGCAGCGCCCCAGCCATGTGTTTTGCGGACACATCAACCTGGCGACGATGGTGGGACAAATGTGTCGCTGGTTGAGGTTGCCCCATACGGTGTTGACCTATGGAAAAGAGGTTTGGTATCCGCTGCCACCTCGCGAACAGCGGGCGTTAGCCCAGGCCAATCACGTTTGGACGATTAGTCGCTATAGTCGCGATTTAGCCTGTCAGGCCAATCAGCTCGATGCCAACAAAATTAGTCTGCTGCCCTGTGTGGTTAACGAGACTCAGTTCACGCCAGGGCCACCCAGCGTTGAGCTGCGGCAAAAATATGGTTTGGCTGACACTGATCAGGTATTGATGACAGTGGCACGGCTATGGTCTGGGGATATCTATAAGGGCGTCGATGTGACTATTCGGGCCTTGGATGCGATC
>JBCCRZ010000013.1:0-26872 GCA_039200855.1 Cyanobacteria bacterium P01_D01_bin.44
AGAAAAGAGCGCAAGAAATTAAAGGGTTAAGACTGCTCACAAACCTTAGGTAGTGTGATTTTAAGCTTCCCTATCTAGAAAAATGATTGCTTATCAGGTATTTCCGCTTAGGGACTCAGTTTGAATTTTGACCATGTCCTCTTTGATCTATCCATCATGACAGTTATTGCTTTTACTAATCAAAAGGGAGGTTGCTCCAAATCTACAACCTCTGTTCACTTTGCTTATTGGCTGAGTCAGAAAGGTCATACTGTATGCCTGATTGATTCAGATGCTCAGCGTTCTAGTTCTATCTGGATCAGTTGTTTAGACGATACTGGGGTAGATGTATCAGTGCTGCAATCGGCTGATGAAGTGATCGAGAAATTACCCGAAATTGCGAGCAAGTATGATTACACTATTGTGGATGGCCCTGCTGGTCTATCAGAGGTGACCCGTGCAATTCTATTTAGAACGGATGTATCAGTGATACCCTGCCAACCAACTGGTGTAGATTTACGGAGCGCTGCAGATGCAGTAAAACTTGTGAGGCAGGCGCAATCAGTTCGTAATGGGCCACCTGCAGCTGCCCTTTTTCTTGCGCGTGCCGTTAAAGGAACTAGGCTAAAGGATGAGGCTATTGAGCTTCTTAGCAAGTCAAATATTCCTATTCTTAATACCGTTATTCATCAGAAGCAGTGCGTAGCAGATACCTTTGGTCAGCATGGTACCGTATGGGATCTATCTGGCCGAGCTGCATCGGAATCGGCGAGAGAGTTTGATCAGCTTTTCGAAGAACTAATGGAGGTCAAGTAGAGTTATGTCTCGTAATGGTCGACAAACTTTAGATTCAGCCTTAGCCAACGAGTTTGTTTTCGGTAGTGATGAAAGATCGCAGTCTGTAGATCTTCCCGACGAAATATCCGAACTCAAAGCTGAGTTGAATCGTCTGAAATCTAAGCCAAAAGAATCGTCAACTCTTTTACCCATTGATAAAATTGTGCCGCTTCGGTTGCCTACTGGTATGAAGCAACCGAGAAAATATTTCGATCCTGTCGCAATGGGCCGACTACAAGCTTCTATTAGTAAACATGGTGTATGCGAGCCAATTTTAACCAGATCTGCAGAGGACGGATTTTGGGAGATCGTTTCAGGTGAGCGACGGTGGCGAAGTGCATCCGCTCTAGGTCTCACAGAAATTCCTGGTGTTACTAAATCCATGAGTGATGAAGAAGCCTTGGAAATTGCTTTGGTTGCTCATCTTCTTAGTGAAAATATAACTTCGATTGAGGAAACTGATAGTCTGCTCGGCTTAATCAGTTTACGGACAGGCTTGGTAGCTGCTGAAATACCGGGTTTGCTGACAAAGGTGCGTAATGCACAAGTTAGAAAGAGTGATTATTCCGGAATAATCACCTCGGATTTGCTTGGTAATGTCGAGTCAATCCTAAGTGAGTTCGGCATTTCGTTGGCAAGTTTTGTTTCAAATCGTTTGCCATTACTTGATTTGCCTGACTTCATTATGGAGAGTGTTCGACAGGGCAAAGTTGACCCTTCTAAGGCGGTTCTAGTAGCTCGAACTAAGCCTGAGTTCCAGGAGCAGCTGATGGATGAATTGCTCGAAACCACCTTAACTAAAGAGCAATTAAGGAAACGGATTGCTGATCTCAAGTTTCAGGGGGCAGCATCACCCTCAGTTCAAATTGAGGAATCAGAGGATATTTTAGAGCAGCCGACGTTTTCAAGCGTTCAAAAACTTTATTCAAAGTTAAATCGGAAACTTAAGGGCAAAGAAGTTCCAATGAATAGGAAGGTGCAGGTTCGTATTAATCGGATTGATGTAGCGCTTCGAGAATTGTTGGCTGAACTTGACTGAGGGTATTGTGAATCTACTCTTGAGGCTTAGGTTCAAGGCTCCTTTTATAGGCGGTAGCCTGCACGCTCACTTTAGTGGGGTGGGCGTGCAGGCATTCGTGTGACTTTATACAATCAAAACAAAAAGTCACACGAATGCCTGTTGACCCTTGAGGAAGAGGTTACTTGCAATTTTACGAAAGTTGTTCCGTTGAACCGAACAGAGGCCTCGCAGCAGTGAAGCCACAAAGGAATTTATTGGTCTAGTTTAGATACCAACTTCTGCTAAGGAATGGAGAAATAAGTGTGACCCAAATTGAAGCATCTGCCGATTCTGCCTATCAAGAATTTCTTGGGGATTTCAAAACCCAAATTCGTCAAAGCCGCATTGAAGCTGCAAGGGTCGTCAATACCGCTTTGGTTAGGCTTTATTGGGCCTTAGGAAAACTGATCATAGAGCGGCAAGAAGCTCTTGGGTGGGGGAAGGGAGTTGTAGAACGAGTATCCGCAGATTTGAGAGCTGAGTTCCCAAGTATAAAAGGGTTTTCGCCTCGAAATTTGTGGGATATAAAACGGTTTTACGAAGCCTATGTTGATGCGCCTGAATTTCTGCGACAAGCTGCCGCAGAAATTCCCTGGGGCCATAACATACTGGTTTTGCAGAAAGTTATGGACTTGGATGCCCGTCGCTACTATATTGAGACTGCGGCACGACTTGGCTGGACTCGAAACGTCCTTCTCAATCAGATTAAAGGAGGGGCTTATGAAATCAGTCTTCAAGGTGACATCCTCCCGACCCCCAATCAAAGATTAGGGTGCGGGCTTCCTCAGAGACTCCCGGCTAGTGCCAGAACATTATCTGAGAGATTTAGGGGCTGATGTCCCACGCCCCGTTGTTTGATATTGATAGCGGCATTGTGGTCCCGATTCAGGGATAGTCCACAGCCATCACACTGGTGCAATCTATCTGCCAGTGTTTTAGCGACCTGTGCCCCACAGCCTGAGCAATCAACAGTAGTCCTGTTTGGGTTCACTGCAATGGTTAGTTTGGCAGCTTTCGCGGCTTTCCAAACGCCCATCTTCAGGAAGGTGCCCCAAGCAGCATCTGCAATCGATTTTGCTAGGCGGGTGCGGACAAGGCCCTTGATATTTAGCTTTTCATGAACAACAATATCGTATTTATTCAGTAGCCAATCCCACACTTTAGAAAAGAAATCTCGACGCTGTCTGGCAACCGTCTGGTGTAGTTTGGCGATTCGGCTTACTTGCTTCCTCCATCGGGTTGAAAACTTTTGCTTACGAGCCAACTGACGCTGGAGCTTGGCCAGTCGCTGCTCGGACTTTCTGAAGTACTGAGGAATGGGGATATACTCACCCTCAGAGGTCGCGATGAAATCTTTGAGCCCCAAGTCTATGCCGACGGCTTTTGATGTATCGACATTAGGCAAGGTTTCTGGGATATCTTTACTCTCCAGCAGCAGGCTGACATACCAACCGTCAGCCTTGTGAGTGACCTTGGCGGTTTTGATCATAAACCCATCAGGAACAGGTCTATGCTGAATGAGTTTGACAGCCCCTATTTTGGGTAAGGTGATACGGCCATTGCCAATACAATTGGCCTTGATCTGGGGATAGGTAAACGTCCTATATCGCTGCTTGCCCTTAAACCGGGGTCTACCACTACGCTTGCCCTGGCTGTCCCCTTTGAGGTATCGCTCAAAGGTAGTTTTCACCTGTTTGGCAACTTCCTGCAACACCTGTGAATGGATCCCTCGGTACCAAGGCCTTTCCTGCTTCAAACTGGGTAGAGTCTTTTTTTGACTGTAATAGTCTGGGGTATCTCGTAACCGGGCTGGACCTTGAACAAGGCTGCAGGCGTTAACAGGGCATCGGTTGAACTGCCACCAATCAAACCGATCCGCGAGCATCCAGTTGTACTGATCACGTAGCATATCAAGCCAGCTTTGCAGGGTGGCTGCTTGCTCAAGGGTCGGACGTAGTTTGTATTGATAGGTGAGTTTCACTCTTGCCTAGGCAGTTCATAAGTACTATACCTAGTGTATTAGTTTTATGGAAAATCAGTAATTTGGGATGCGTCTTATTGGGTTGCTAGCTGCAGTGGTGGATAGTTTCGGCCATGAGGACGGACACCCAGCATCAAGATTACTCTGAGATAGGATGCTTCAAGCCGCATCGAGCACCATCAGCATCCCTGGCTCTCATCCCGACGCTCAATCAGAGATTAGAGCGCGGGGCTTCCCGCCGAAGAGCTAACCCGATGGGAGTGACCACATATCAACTTCATCCCCAGTTGCCAAAGGAGTATGAAGGTCAGTTGCCGACGTATGAGGATTGGCAACGTCTGATAAATTCGGCATCTGAATGAGATGGTGAAGCAATGTTTTGAGAGTTGGAATTATCGTTAAAATCTTCATTCCCCTTCGAATGCGCTGATCTCATCCGGTAGGATTGCCAAGGCGATCGGAGAGGCAGGTGCAATAGGGAGAATGAATGAGTTTCGTTTATTACTCTAAAAATTACACTACATAAATGTGATACATATAACCAGGTTACGGCGCTTTGGCTGTAATTGGTTTCCAGCGATCCCAACGGCAACTTCTATGCCTCGAAAAGTCGATAAAAAATGCCTGGCGTGTTCACGGCTTTCCGCAGCGGAGGCTCGAGCACAGCATGGACCTAAAGGGGATGACTGCTGGGATGAAAGCCGCTGCCACCGTAGACGTTCTCACTATCGGAAGCGACGCGACATCAACGAAAAGCGCCGGGTTGCTTATACCCAAGCGCTGCACTCTGATGCCCCCCCAGGGGTTGAGTCCATATCGATTCCAGTGGAGACGGCCCCCCTAGCCTACCTCTATCTTTACCGGGAAAAACGCAAAGATGCGCCCCTTCATGCGATCGCAATATCCGTCTGGCAAGATAATGAGAAAGTGCTTGAGGTTGAGCCGGTTCACTGTGCGGGGATGCGCAACCGTCAGATTCAGCGATATCTAGAGCGGGCACTGGAGCAGTTAAATCAGCGCTTTGGCATTACCAAATTTGAGCCGGATATTCGATTGGAGCTGACCGAGTGTCCTATTCAGGATTGCCCACTCAAGTCAAAGTCGCCTACCTCGGAGGGATCCGATGGTTGAGATTCGGCAGCTAGAACTTGATTTGTTCTCAGTCTTTGCGGCGGCGGAGCAAGCGCCCGAAGAAGCAGATCTAGCTGTCCTGTGGTCTCAGTTTGCTGAAGTGATGGATGAACTGCCCCTCCAAGATCAGCTACGGGTCGGGGGGATGGTGCTTGATCAGCTGGCTGAGCTTTGCCAAACCAAGGCTGAATTTCTCTGGGAAGATTGGCAAGATGCCCACAATACTGAAGGGCCTGTTCTCGATGAAGAGTGGCTCCAAGGACTGGTACGCCAAAGTCATCATGTGGATGTGTCTGAGCTGGTTAAACCCATGACGAGATATCGGGAGGGTACAGAGGGTGAGGCATCGGTTAGGGATGAGTCGGTTGTGGGGGAGGTGGACAAAGTGAATATCCTGGCAATGGTGGACGATATTGAAGCGGTCGAGCAAACAAAACAAAGTGCCTTGGGCGTTGCCCACGATGAAAATGCCTCAGCTTGGAGTCAGCGAATTTCCGCCTATTTGGAAAATCAGTCTGAGTCAGTCAAATTGGTGGAGCTACAGCATCAGTTGCAAAGACCCTTGATCGAGCTTTGGCTGGGGGCTTTGTTAGGGGGCTTTACGATTGAGCAAAGGGGTGAGTTTTACGAAAACCAGCAGGTGTGGATCAGCCTTACGAGTGTGAATAAGGCGGTCGGGTGACAAAAATCGACCCTCGGCTAGGATGCTGTGAGATTAATGCGAGTCGTGCGGCTTGGGTCTGAATCGAGGCGATTGTTTCTAGGCGAGCGAGGGGTTTGCTATTTGCGATCGCACTTCAGGAGCTGCTTTATTATTCGTGTCATATTTTTTGATAAGGCTTGGATATATCACGAATAAAACTCAACCTAGCCCTTTCAAGGTGTTTTTCCCAGAATGTAGAAAATTTGAACCCTTCGATTTTTCATGCCCTTAATCGTGTGACAGATCATTCAAGGTGTTCAAAAACCTTCTCTCAAATCGTCTTGCTGTCAATAGAACCTTCTAAATGACAATTCGCCTGTAGTTCCTAAATCCTCTAATTCAAGGACAGATAGGGAATTCAAGGTGTTTTAATTTTTCTCCTTTGACCTTTTAACACCTTGAAAGGGCTAAAAACTCAACCTTACCTTGAATGATAGCCAGAGCGTTCAATCTGCTCTGCCAAACATTGCGAAGTCAAAAACAATGAGGGCAGCAAGGATCGTCAGGGTTGTAAAAAGCATAGGCATACAAGCTCAGGGTTTGCACCAATCGTATAAAGAACCTCGCCGAATAGGATGGGGGGTAAGGGGTATCCGTGAAGAGGCGGGCTTTCTCACGGATAAGCGCATCTCCTCCGTCCAGACCCTTGAGAGGCTTTTTAATGACTCCCTCGATGGCTTACTTGGGACGAATTCAAGCGACTCTTCGACAAAGCCTCTGGCAGAGGCCATCGCAGACTCACTGTCGTGATAGATTTCACTATCATCTAGCACCAGTAACTCCGGAGTCACGACCCAGCAGAGATAATCACCCCCATAGGTGCTGCTCACCCCGGCCAGCCACCCTGGAAACGCTGAAAGTTTGACGAGAAGGCTATGGTTCATCTCCTGACCGACTCAAGATATGGAGGCTCCGTATTGAAAGGGTATTCGAGAAAAACTAGTAGAGGCTATGCCTGTATCATAGACGGCTTAGAGAAATGATACTCATTCATCTATTTTAGTGCAGAAGTACTATACTGACTCTATTACGTTCATGCTTCATGGCATCTGTACTATCCGGTACCAACCTGTAGCCCCTTCCAGAACTATTCTGTCTCTATCACCCCGATTCCTTCCCTATATCCAGGTAATGTCATGGCATCCACATCGAAGCTCTCCGAGAAAGAGAAGGCTCTTAAGATGGTGCTCACCCAGATTGAACGAAACTTTGGCAAGGGCTCGATCATGCGGTTAGGGGAAGCCCATCGGATGCAGGTCGAGACGATTCCGACGGGAGCCCTGATTCTTGACCAGGCGCTCGGTGGCGGTTTACCCAAAGGGCGTGTCATCGAAATCTACGGGCCAGAGAGTTCAGGAAAAACGACGGTTGCGCTCCATGCTGTGGCCCAGGTCCAGAAAGGTGACGGTGTGGCTGCGTTCGTCGATGCCGAACATGCCTTAGATCCGGTCTATGCAGCCGCGGTGGGTGTGGATATCGATAATTTGCTCGTCTCGCAACCAGATACCGGCGAGACAGGGCTTGAGATCGTCGATCAACTCATCCGTTCGTCAGCGGTTGACATCATCGTGATCGACTCGGTTGCCGCCCTCACACCCCCGGGCCGAGATTGAAGGTGAGATGGGGGATAGCCATATGGGCCTTCAGGCTCGATTGATGAGTCAGGCGCTGCGGAAGATCACCGGCAGTCTCGGCAGGTCCCAATGCACGATCATTTTCCTGAACCAGATGCGGTTAAAGATTGGGATTTCCTATGGTAATCCCGAGACCACCACTGGAGGCAATGCACTCAAGTTCTACGCGTCGGTGCGACTTGATATTCGCCGGATTCAGACGTTAAAGCGAGGGAGTGAGGAGTACGGGATTCGGGCTAAGGTCAAAGTTGCCAAGAATAAAGTTGCGCCGCCCTTTCGGATCGCTGAATTCGATATTTTGTTTGGCCAAGGGATTTCAAGCCTTGGGTGCGTGGTTGACCTGGCCGAAAATACCGGCATCATTACCCGTCGAGGGGCTTGGTATAGCTACGACGGCGATAATATTGGCCAAGGGCGGGACAATACCATTCAGTACCTGAAGGAAAAGCCTGAGTTTGCTGAGCGGATCGAGGCGCTGGTGCGTGAGAAGCTTGCGATCGATCGGCCAGGAAGTGATGTCGCAGTTGAAATAGAAGACGAAGATGAGGATCTCTAACCGCTCACTGCGATGTAAAGCGTGGATGCCATTGGCATCCACTTTGGGAGTGGACTAATAAAACCCAGAATCGTAAGTCAAGGTTGGGTTGAGCATTTTGAGTGTGAAGTGTTGAGGCAAGACCTCAAAGGAATTGAGGGATGCGATCTCATGTTCTGGTTTTGCGATCTCAGCCGACTGGTAGAGATCCGTTTACCTGAGTAGACCTATCAGGCGTGTAAGCAACGGTTGCCAGCGATTGCGAACACGCCCAATCGTAGGGCAGATAATGAGACAACATACTCCGCATCAACACACCCAAGGTTTCTAATGATGCCAATTTCAACCGATTGGTAGGGGCCTGGGATGGGTGATGAGGTGCCGAATGACTATTGCCAGCGCTGAGCCCACTCGGGTGAAGGCGTCGGGTTTGGTTCAAGCAGCGCAAGATTTTCCTCGAATACAATTTCAGGGCGATCGGCATTTAGATTTCGGACTTGAAGCTTGCCGCATCGGGTAGAGCTATAACTATTTCTGGTGTATGAGATAGGAGAAAAAAGGCGTATCCTTCTGGAATTCACAAACAGTCCCAGAGCAAGGAATACACCATGACTAAAGATAATGTGATCGCGTTCAAAACACCAGAGACCGATGAAACGTTTAACGATGCCCTCAGCGATTTAGTGCGCCGAGGTGCGCAGCAGATTATTGCCCAGGCTATCGAAGCAGAACTCAATGAATTTTTGGGGCATTACCAGGGCCTCCGCGATGCCCAGGGCCGTCGCGGAGTGGTACGCAATGGCTACTTGCCAAAGCGCACCATCACGACCGGTGTCGGTGAGGTGTCGATACAGGTGCCGAAAGTCCGTGACCGTCTGGGCCGTGGCATCAAGTTCAACTTGAAACTCTTACCCCCGTATCTGAAGCGAGCTAAAAGCGTAGAAGAGGTGCTGCCGTGGCTCTATCTCAAGGGCATCTCGTGTGGCGATTTCAGCGAAGCCTTAGCGGCGTTGCTGGGCCCCAAAGCCAAAGGGCTATCGGCAGCAACGATTGGGCGATTGAAGGCCAAGTGGCAGCAGGAACACGCCGATTGGCAGCAACGGTCTTTGTCAGGCAAGCGCTATGTCTACGTGTGGGCCGACGGCATCTATTTCAACATCCGTGACGATGAGCGACAGTGCATTCTGGTGCTCATCGGGGTCAGTGACAGTGGCCACAAAGAACTATTGGGCATGGCCGCCGGATATCGAGAGTCAGAACTCAGTTGGAAGCCCCTGTTGCTGCGGCTCAAAGACCAGGGACTGGAGCATGACCCGCAGTTGGCCATTGGCGATGGGGCTTTAGGCTTCTGGAAAGCCTTACCTCAGGTCTTTCCCACAACGAAGGTACAGCGCTGCTGGGTGCATAAAACGGCCAATGTGCTCAACAAGTTACCCAAGTCCCAACAGTCGCAGGCCAAGTCAATCTTGTGGGAAATCTATCGAGCTGAGTCAAAAACTGAGGCCAACCAGGCTTTCAACCGTTTCATCAAAACCTATCAGGTTAAGTATCCTGAAGCGACTGAGTGTTTGGCCAAAGACAGAGAGGCGCTGCTGGCGTTCTACGACTTCCCAGCTGAGCATTGGAAGCACATTCGCTCGACCAACCCAATTGAATCCACCTTTGCCACCGTTCGATTGAGAACGGACAAGACCCGAGGCTGCGTCTCCCAGGCGACGATTCTGGCCCTGGTTTTCAAATTGGTTCAGGGTGCTCAGAAGCGGTGGCTGAGGATTCGGGGATTCAAGCATCTCGCAGCGGTGATTGAAGGGGTACCCTTCAAAGATGGTATTCGGGTTGAGAAAAAGACTGATTCAGTGATCTCTCAGGAGGCCGCCTGATTCTTCCAAATACACCAGAATTGACAATATCTCCACCCTAAGCCAGCGCCATCTAGAGCGTAACTTCTTCTTAATGACGGGCTGCTTGATGACGGGCTTCTTTGATTTTGTCGCCTACGGTGTGGGGCTCACTAAAGCGCCCTGGCTCAAGTTCATGCCAGCCCTAATCATCAGCATTGCTATTTCTAACCCACCGATTGTGGCCCTGGGGGCAGGGCTGCTGAAAGGTGGCAAGCTGCTACTGGGTCTAGCGCTGCTGGGCATTTTTGGACTTGCGATCGTCACTGGGCTAGTACAGAAACGCTATGGCGCATCATAATCATCCGTAACGAGCTATCTGGCAAGAGCGCTAGCGTTAGCGATCCGACTCTGATGTATCGGTCTCTACGAGTGGGACAGTTTTCGTATTTCTCCTGATCTAAATCTCATGAAACCGTGGCTAATACTCCAAACAGTAAAAATAGCCCGCCTCCTAGGGCGGTTAATGTCTGCTCTGAAATCTTGCCACAGAGCCAGCGACCACAGTTAGTCGCAATAGCTGCACAGATGACGTGGCCAAGAACTGCCCCGCTGATTACCCCTATCGGTGGATGCGCAGCCGCTAGAGCAATCGTTGCAATTTGGGTGCGATCGCCCCACTCGGCTACAAACGTCAGCCCAAATGCTTCTGCTATAATTGCAAAAGGAGTCTCTTTGGTTTTTTGTTTACCTGTTTCTACGCTCTCTACCGCCTCAACAGCCTCTTTCTCTTCTGACCCTGTGACGGTCATCTGACTAGTCTGATATAGCAGTCGCACACCAAAAATAATAAACAAACAAACTTCAGCCCATTTGACGACCGCATTGGGCAACAGCGTGGCTGCCTGCCCTACTAACACCGATATTAAGGTCATTAATGCTAGCGCCCCAGCGGCCCCGGCAAATACCCAACGACGCCGGTGACGCATAGCCAAAATGGCGGCAATAAAAAAGGTTTTATCACCTAGCTCAGAGATAGTAATCAATAATAGACTAGCGGTAAATGCAGCTAACATTCTCTCAAATTCCTCAGATTGCAACGGTATCTGACGCAAATTTGATGAGGCGCAAGACTCCACCAAACCTGCGTCAGCAGATTTAGTGAAGGTCTCGCTGATGAATAGCGCAAAGACTATATCATCCTCTGAACCAGGCTCATCACCAGTATGTTGATTCAGAGGGGTCGGCTAAACCGATAGCTACTCCCCTTCGTAGAAAATCATACGATAGATAGTGACTTGATGATGTCTGTTAGCAAAATTTTTTTCAGGCTTGAATCGTTTCTATATGGCCTGGGGAAATGCCGCTACCGGAAAAATAACTATGGGTTCCCCTTAGTCACCCCAGCAAACGGACAGCTAATCATCGCCTGGCCAGCGGCCTGAGCTTCTGGTCAAAGCCGCCGCACCGCAGCACGCCTCACCTGCACGTTGATGACTGGGCAGACGAATTTGAGTTTCCTGTGGCCTTTTCTATCCATGAGGGGATCTCTTTTCCGCCTTTCACCACTCAAGAGCTGATTGATACGGGCCGAGTGGGGGATACTTACCTACCGCCTAACGGTCAGCCGGTGACGGCCCTGGATAAAACGGGGCAGTTTGCTCGGGTTACGGCTGTGCCGGAGCCTTCTTCGCTCTCGGGTTTGTTTGCCATCGGCAGTGGTTTACTGGCGACTGGCCTAAAGCATCGCCAAGGGGCTCAGCCGGTAGAGGCCCCAAACGTTTAGAGCGTTCCAGCCAAGGTTGCTAGCTAGCGAGGTTGCTAGCTAGGGATTTCTCAAAGAGTCTAAGAACATAGGCTCTTTTTTTTAGCTGAATCAGCCTGTTTTCATTCGGCCCCATGCCCCTCGACCACACCCGTACCATTGTTCAAGCTGAGTATGATGCTATCTGGGATAGTGCCCTTGGCTACGGAGAAGTCGCTTGGGAGTAAGGCAACATTGAGCGCCGACGGTCAATTCCTCAGCAGCTAGGACAGGGCGAGGAACGAATAATTGAGCTACAGCCGGGGTTAGAGATTAGTATCGAGACCAGTGTGTTCTGGCGACCGGTATATTTGGATTATCATATTGGCCGCAATGGTAATTTTTTAGCCAATTTTTATCTGGCGGGCAGTCGCCGCATGACTAATCCAGATATTCAACTCGAAGACGACATGACTAATCCAGATATTCAACTCGAAGACGACCGGGAAGAAGCGGCGGGTGAAACCTGTTTCTGTTATCTAGATGATATGCGATCGCTAAATTTTGCAGCATATAGTCGATGTCAAAGAGCATTGGTTTCTAGCAGAGCCAGGCTGAGACTCATAATAATCGCTCATTATACGAGGCTTCGATGAGAAATATTATCAATGATCACAAAAAAGCTAGACTTTGTCTATGTTGAGAAAGCCTACTGACTAAGCCTGTAATGTTAAGGCGCATTGATTAGATATTTAGCCAGATCGTCGAGCACTGCATTAGCAGCGAGCGGGTTGGAGACCACCCAAGTCCAGCCGTCTACAAGATAAACCTGGCCTTGCTGAACAGCCTTGAGTTTCTGCCACAGAGGGTCTTGCAGAGAACTTTGAAGCATTGGCTTATCCTCTTCGTTGAAAGTTAGAACAAAAAGAATATCACCGTCTATCAGGTCTAGCCTTTCGTTAGAAATGGCCTCAATGACCCCTCGGGGTTGAATAGTCACTGCTTGTGAGGTTGGCCTTTTCAATCCAAGCTCAGACAAGATAGAGCCCGGAAACGAGTTCTCGACATAAACCTCTGTGCCATATTCTTGACTGATTTGGGCAACAGAGATAGTTTTATCAGCATATTGATTGCTCAGAGCTGCCTTTAAATCTTGAATTCGCTGCTCGTAGCGGTCTAAGACTTGCTGCGCACAGTCTTGCTTGCCGAGTATCTCTGCTACGAATTTGAAATATTCCTGCCAGTCGGCCCATGAGGATGTTTTATTAGGTTGGGTTAACACGGTGGGACCAATTCGAGATAAGAGCGGATAGTCTTTCTCATGATGATCCCAACCTAAAATTAAATCAGGCTTCAGACGCGCTATCTTCTCTAGGTTGGGCTCATAGTTTAAATTTCCGACAGTCTCTATGCCGCTGACACGATTGGCAAGATACGTTGGGAATGGATTCAGTATGCCTGTGACAGGCGTAAGCCCTATTGGCTTAATTCCGAGAGCCAGCACACTGGCCAAAGGGGGCGTATACAGTGTGATAATTTTCTCAAGCGTATCGGGAACACAAGTTTCTCCCATAGAGTGCTTAACCGTATCGCATGATGTCACCGAATCTACGGATGTTTGCGCTGGCCGTGGTGTACTGCTATAGCAGCCTACAATCACTAAGGTCAGTATCGTGGCGAAAAAGAAAAGTAGTGCTCGAATTGATTTGAGTCTCTTGAGAATCACAGCAGTTTCTTGGGTAAGCAGACAACAAGTTTAAACTAAAACTCCCAGCCAATCGATGTAGTCACGGTAAAAGGTTCACCCCTAAACAAGAATAAATCGCCACCATCAGAGGCTCGAAAATAGTCTGTATTGAAGAGATTGCGAAAATTGATGGCTGCATTGAACTGATCTTTGCGATAGAAAATGGCTGCATCCGTCCTGAAATAATCAGAAAGCATAAAGGTATTTTCTAAATCTCCGGGCCGTTCTCCTATGTAAAACAGCCCCAAACCAAAGCCTAGCCCTTCCAAGTCCCCTGTTTGAATTTCATAGGTCGTCCAGAGACTTGCCTGATGCTCTGGTACATTTGTCAATTTATTCCCTTCGGGTAGATCATTGTCTTCTGTAATCTCTGCGTCAGTGTAGGCATATGAGGCTACCAGATTCCAACCTGGGAAAATTTCACCTGCAACATCTAACTCAACGCCTTGACTTCGCTGCTCCCCCACTTGAATAGAGAAATTAGGATCGTCTGGGTCGGTCGTTGTGAGATTTGATTTAGTGATGTGATAGGCGGCTAGCGTCGTTGACAGCCTGCTTTCTAAAAAATCAGCTTTGATCCCCACTTCATGCTGGGTGCCTTGGGACGGATCAAACACGTTACCATCTGGATTTGACCCGAACGTTGAGACAAAAGAGCGACTGTAGCTTGCGTAGAGAGAAACTGCATCGCTGGGCTGATAGACTAATCCAATGCGGGGGCTAAAGGCAGTGTCATCCTGTTCTTGAGGGTCTTCTCCTTCTACCTCCGTTCTTTGTGAAACCCAGTCAAATCGGCCACCTACCAACAGTTTTAGATCATCTCGAAGGCTGACCTGATCTTGAAGATAGAGGCCGTAGCTGGTCGTAAAGTTAGCGTCACTAAACGCTGGGACAAAATTATCAGGTCTTGGAACGTCATAGTTTGGATTTAGAAGATCCAGGCTGGGGACAGTGCCGCTAGAAAAAGCAAAGGAGTCTTCAGCCCGGTTGACGTCAAAACCTATCAAAAGCTGATGTGAGATTGAACCTGTGTCGAACTCTCCAAGTAGGTCAATATTCCCATAGTAATTATCCCTTGTGAACTCCCGATCGCTAGGATCTAGCTCTAAAAATCGATCATCCACTAGTAGCGATGGAAAAGTTTGTGCATCTTCGACATCGCTCACAGTCGCCGAGAAGTTATGACGAATTTGCCAATTGTCGCTAAATTCATGGTCAAAAAGATAGCCAAACTTCTGGGTTGTAAATTCTCTGAAGGCAAAATCAGGATAGCTGGGGTAGAAGCTTCGAGAGGGGCGGCTACCGTCGCTGAGTAAAAAAGAATAATCTTCAGGCGGGCTGGCGGAATAATCAATATATTCATAGAACAAATTCAGATTAGTTCTGTCTTCGAAGCTGAACGCTACTGAAGGAGCAACGGTCGTAATTTCTGAATCTGCAAAATCTTGAAAGCTATCTGAGCTTTGATAGCTGGCAATAAATCTGTACAAAACGCTTTCTTCGGCGTTTAATGGGCCGGTTACGTCTAAGCTGGGCTGATAAAAACTACGATTTCCGGCTTCAAAGGCAAGATTATAGAAAGGGTCGCTTAAGGGCTGTCGGGTAACCACATTGATGATGCCGCCTGGCTCTACGGCACCAAACAAAACAGAAGCAGGCCCTTTCAAGACTTCTATTCGTTCAACCGTGTCAAGCGCTGACAAACCGGCGCGATCGCTATCTCTAAACCCATTCCGAAACTGTTGTGCCTGGTCAAATCCTCTAATAATCACGCTGCCGGTGGGCGCATCAGCAAAGCCACCGTTGTAGACCACACCGCTGACGGTTTCTACTGATTCGATAACGGTGTCTGTGCTGCGATCTTCGATCACCTGTTGCGGCACAACTTGAATCGACTGGGGAATATCCCGCAACGGCGTATCTGTCCTTGTCGCCGTACTCGCACTCGACGGGTTATAGCCTTCTTCTTCGTCTCCCGTCACTAAAATCTGAATCGCCTCATCCGCCTCGCTCGCCTGGGCTATCCCCGGCACCACGCTCAGCGTCAGCCCACTCGCCCCAGTCTCAACGTCTGCCGTCGGCACCGCATCGGCTCCGGTAATCACCACCTGTACCCGGTCTTCTGGCAGCGCAGACACCTGCACCAAGGCAATCCCCACCGCTGGCTCAAACTGCTCAAATGTCTCCCCCGCCAGCGCCGCACTGGGGATCTCTAAAATTAGGGCGTTGCCTGAAGTCGTTGGGGTTGGGGCTACTAGCTCACCGTTAGCCGTCTCTAGCACCACTTGTAAGCCCGCTTCGGTTTCTTCTAGCTGTATGTCGGTGATTTGTATCGGTGAGGTTTGGGCAAATTGGTTTTTAGGGGAGGGGGAGAGGGAGAGGCCAAAATCGTCTATTTGCCTACTCGTTGACTCAGCTACCCGGTTACTCTCCTGCGCTTGCGCCGTTAGCGGTAGCATCCACAGTATTGCTCCACCAGCCAGCGCCAAACCGTGTACCCCAAACCTCATCGATTTCATTCAGTGTCCTCACATGTCTTGTTAACAATGATTCTTAATAATCATTGCTAGTAGCGTAGAGAAGCGAGGCTGAGTCTGTCTATCCAAAAACGGACAGCCGATCCAAAAACGGACAGTGTTAGCGCGATCGCACACCGCTAACGCACTGGCTAGGGGTGATCCCAAACTGTCGCTTAAAGGCAGCGGCAAAATGACCCAGGTGGGCATAGCCAACCTGATTGGCGACCTGGGCAACGGTGCAGCTGCCGTCTCTGAGGGTTTGTTCTGCCTGCTGTAGGCGCTGCTGGGTGAGGTAGCCGACGACTGTGGTGCCAAAGATTTGCTTAAAACCGCGTCGCAGCGTGCGATCGCACACGCCCACTCGCTGAGCCAGATCAGTCTGGCTGGGCGGGGTTTCTAAATTTGATCGCAAAATCGCCGCCGCCTGATGAATCCGGGCTGCCAAATCGGGTTTGATCGGGGTGGGTTGATGATGGGGGGTTTGTGCGATCGCGCCCTCAAGCTGCAGCGCCATCAGCTCGAATACTTTGCCCTGAAAATACAGCCGTTTGGTAAGGCCGGTAAACGGACAGTCAATAATTTGCTGCACCACTGAGCGCACCGCTGCGGTCGTCTTAGGCGAGATAACTCGCTGCCAGTCATCCTGTTTGGGGACTAGCGATCTCAGCTCTGGGGGCAGCTCTCCGGCTGGTGTGCCAAACAGCTGCTGAAACAGCTGCGGCTGCACGTGGATATTTACCCCAATCTGATGCTCTGAGGCAGCAAAGAAAGAGGTGACGGAGCGTTGGATACCGCTGCCGCCGATATAGCTGTGATAGGCATCCTGATACACCAAATCGCCGCTGTCAGCAACCCCTGACAGATGCACGATGAACTGCACTAGATGCTGATCTTCAGGTATCCGCAGCGCGACATCACGATAGGTGTAGTTAAAGATGCGCAGCTCCATCCCTGGCTGTAGCTCAATTTCCCGATGGTAGCCGCTGCCTATCTGAGGCGGCACCGTGTAAATAGCTTCTGCGGAGTCAGGTGAGGCCACAGGCGTCGCTTGCTGCTCGGCTTCTTCCAAGGCATCGAGATCTTGTAAGGTCAGGTCGAGACTCATGAGGGCAGTTGATTACAAGGCAGTTAATGAGAAATAATATCAATAATTACCTAAAAAAGCGAGGCGCTACTCGGGTTCAATGCTTGATGAGTTTATTGAATAGCTTGCCAGTCCAACGCTTTGATAAATCGTCATAGATGAGCAACATTGGTAGTCGCCACAATCACTTCTGTTGTCTCATCACAAACAATTTGGGCTTGGGTTACTAGATGTGACAGTCACCTTCCATCATAGTAAGGTTTCTTATTTAAGAATTTTTCTCATTAAAGCACGTTTGCAGTAATATTGATAGAAGCCTTCGGGATGTACCTTTCGGGTAAGCATCAGCGGGTTCTGTCATGAAAATTGAAATTTCTTATCAAAGCTACCCTGACCTGCTGGCCGAATTTCGTCAGCATCGTTGGATCAGGTCCTATCCAGATAGGGGCGCGATGCGAACCGATTGGCAGTCTCCGTTTATCTCAGGATATAACCGTTTTTTTAAGCTATGCCCGGGGCTCAACATCCACAACTGGAATCAGACTTTCTTAGAAACCTTTGAGCTGGTTGAGCCTGGACTAGAACCGATGCCTGTGATGTTCGTTTTCCTGCTTGAGGGGGCTTTGCATGCGACCTATCGGGACTCAGTCTATCGTCAAGAAATTTGGGTCAAACCGGGGCATGCCCTGATGATGTTTAACGGTTTGGGGAAGCAGGGGGTGTGGACTTGCCCCTATGGATTGCATAGTCGCACAGTAGAGGTGTTGATTGATCCGCAGCGGCTGGTGTCCTACCTGGGGGATGGGCTAACGCCGACGTTAGCGCGATTTCGGCAGTTACTGAGCCAGCAGGCAGACCAACCTTATTTTCATGTGGGGGCGATCACGCCTGAGATGCAGATGGTGCTACACCAGTATCTGCATTGCCCGTATGAGGGAGTAATGCAGCGGCTCTACCTAGAGAGCAAAGCGGTTGAGCTGATTGTGTTGAAGCTTGCTCAGATTAAAGCAATGACTCAAGAGAGTTTGTCTGACCAGGTTGGCAACCGGCGCAGACTAAATGTCCAAGATATTGAGCGAGTTCACTTGGCAAGAGAGATTCTCTTAGGGGATATGGCGAATCCACCTTCGCTGCAACAGCTGGCTGAGCGGGTGGGCATTGGTGATTACAAGCTTAAACAAGATTTTCGGACGGCGTTTGGGTCGACGGTGTTTGGGTATTTGCGATCGCACCGCCTAGAGCACGCCCGACAGCTGCTAGCCGCCCAGCGCATGAGCGTTTCTGAGGTTGCGCGTCTGGTCGGCTACAGCAGCCTAAGCAAATTCACAGCCGCCTTCAAGCGACAGTTTGGCGTGCTGCCCAGCGCTTGCTTGGGTAAGCCACTCAATCCTTCTCGCTAAAAAACGCCGTCTAGGGCTAAGAAAACGCCCGCTGGGTTATAGAAGTTCTTGCAGCGACTCCGTATGATGCCGAAACAGGCAGTTGGGAATATTTCCTAATTGATAAAAATACTTTCGGTGTGAGTTTCTGTGAGTGAGGCTATGCAGCAGCGGTTGATTTGGAACAGTTTATGGGTGCCAGGGATAATTTTATGGCTGCTTGCTCAGCCAGGGTGGGGGCAGAGCAGCCCTGAAGTTCTTATAGAAGAAGCCCCAGACGCTACCGAAACCTGTGAAGACGATCCGGAAAACAGACCAACCGAAGACTCAGACGACAGCCCCTGCGAAGAACCTGAAAATGAGCCAGCGGAGGAGCCAGCCGAAGACAGCGCCAATGAGGCGGATGAGGGTGATACGCTCAGAATTCTAGTCACTGCTGAACGCACGCCTGAGGATGTCCAAGATGTACCACTTAGCATTACAACCTTTACAGAGCAACAAATTGAGGATACCAACATCACATCATTAGATAGTGTTGCTGATCGGACGCCAAATTTTACTTTTTTTCCCAGTGGTGCAAATCGCACTGCTCCTTTTTATACGTTGCGAGGTGTCTCTAACTTTAACGCTTTTACCCGTGATGGAGTCGGTTTTTTTATTGATGATGTTCCTTACGATTTTTCCGGTTTTATCGACCAAGATTTGGTTGATTTAGAACGAATAGAGGTGCTGCGAGGTCCGCAAAATACCCTTTACGGTAGAAGCTCCGCAGGCGGTGTCATTAACGTGATTACCCGCAGACCCACAAACGAGTACGAGTTTAAGGCAGCGGCTAGCTACGGTAGCTTTGAAGATTTAGAAACACAGCTCAGCGTCAGCGGCCCGATTGTAGAAGATGAATTGTTGTTCCGATTGTCGGGCAGCTACGGTACCCAAGACGGCTATGTAGATAACACGTTTCTCGATGATGATATCGATGGAGGGACAGCCATTACGGGACGGGGACAGCTGCTGTGGACACCTTCAGATGAATGGGAAGTCTTGCTCAACGCCTCAGTTAGCGACTATCGCGAAGGAGCAGAACCGCTAGTTTTTGTCAGACCAGGCGATCCCTTTGAGTCTGAACTGGACTTTAACGGGTTTAACGATGTTGTCTCCAATGCCCAGTCTCTGCGAGTAGCCTACGATACCCCAATTATTCGCGTCACTTCCATTACGGCCCACCGCTTTTCTAATCAGCAAGGAGCCCTTGACCAGGATGGCAGCGTTGCTGATTTTCTCATCAATGCCCCTGATTTCTCATCGCGAGTATTCACCCAGGAACTGCGGGTTCAGTCTCCAGCGCAAAGTGAGCGTCTGCAGTGGATTGCAGGAGGCTACTTTGAGACCTCTACGTTTAAGAATAATCGCGACTTTATTTCTGGGACAGCTGCACCTGCCACGGCCCAAGGCACATTACGTTCCGATGGCGAGGTTGATAGTCGCAGTCTAGCAGCATTTGGTCAGGCCAGTTACGAAGTTGTCGATGATCTGACGCTTACCGCTGGCCTGCGATACGAAAACACAAAAGTCTCCACCGATTTCACCCAAACCTTTATTTCTCCTGATGAGATCCTGATACTGCCCCTGCAGCAGTTTAGCGGCGTCGAAACAGATGGCTCAGAGCTATTGCCCCGGTTTGTTGTTGATTATCAGTTTACTCCAAATCTATTGGCCTACGGCAGCATTACCCGAGGGTACCGCCCGCCAGGTGGCAACTTTGAGCCGGATAATGCAGCTGTTGCTGTGTTTGATGCCGAAAAATCCTGGAACTACGAAGTTGGCTTAAAATCCTCTTGGCTAGATGATCGACTGACCGTGAATTTAGCTGGATTTTATAACGATACATCCAACTTTCAATTCCCCAGTGTACAGAACGGTATTGTAACCATTGGTAATGCTGATATCCGCACCGTTGGGGCAGAATTAGAACTCACCGCCCGTCCGATTCCTGGACTGGAACTCAGCGCTGGATTAGGTCTGCTTGACGCCGAGTTTCAGAGCGGAGTAGATTTCTTTACGGGTCAGCCGATTGAGGGTAAACGCACCCCCTTTACTCCAGATTTGACCTACAATGTGGCTGCCCAATACCGCAGCGAGTCAGGCTTTTTTGGACGCTTAGAGGTGATTGGTTTTGGTAAGACTTACTTTGATAACCTCAACACCATCGAACAAGACGCCTTTGCTTTGGTCAATGCTCGCCTGGGCTATGAGTTTGACAACTATAGTATTTATCTATTTGCCAATAATTTGTTTGACGAAGAGTATCTGACTCAGGCATTTGACTTTGGCGGTATCCTGGCCGTAGCCGGTGCCCCTCAGACATTTGGCATTCAGGTAAGAACAGAGTTTTAGAAGGTGTTGTATAGGTGAAAATGAATAATCTTGTAGGGGCTGCACCTTGTGCCAGCCCTGCGACAGCTAGTTCAAAATGCTCCGTTTTGGAGTCAAAAAGATCCTTCTATAGCCATCTGAAGTGATAAGTGAGGGGAGATCGTTAGGATAGGGGAGATGAACTGCCGATTGATGTGATTATGAGCCAGAGTCCTTCGACGTCCCCTGAAGCAGCGATTGAGGAGCTAAAACGTTTCATCAAAAAAGAACGAGATGGCCGACAAGTGAAGAAAGCTTTAGCGGTCAAACTGCTCTATCAGGAGCACACCTACGAATCAGTGGTGCGGATACTGGATGTCTCGATGGGGGCGATAGCGCAGTGGAAGCAGCTGTATGAAGCGGAGGGAGTAGCCGGGTTTGAGCCGCGTCACAAAGGCCGCAAGGGATATCTAAGTGAGGCGCAGAAGGCATCGGTCCTAGAGTGGCTCAAGCAAAAATCGATCTGGACGCTCAATGAGTTGGAATCCCATTTAGCCAGCGAGTACGAGGTGGTTTACGAGTCTAAGCAGAGCTACTACGAGTTGTTCGAGGCGGCAGGGCTGAGCTGGAAGAAAAGTAGCAAGGTCAACCCGAAGCGCGACCCTGAGGCGGTCGAAAAAAAAGAGCTGACATCGAGCGGCTATTGGCAAGCCACCGACCCGCGATAGAGCAAGCTCAGGTGAGAGTCCTGTTTGTCGATGAGTGTCATCTGATGGGAGGAGACCTCGAAGGCTATGTGTGGGGACGGCGCGGCGAGCGGGTCAGCGTCCCGATAGTGAATGAACGCGACCGGCAGACCTACTATGGAGCGCTCGATCTAGTGAGTAAACGTGTGTTGATAGAAGCCCACAAAGCTGGGAACAAGGAGTGTACCTTAGCGTATTTGAAGTTTTTGCAGGCTCAGTTTCCAGAAGAACGGCTAATTGTCTTGTGGGATGGGGCGAGCTATCATCGGGCTGGTGAGATTCGAGACTATCTCGACCAGTTGAATGCGGGGTTAAGCGAGGACGAGTGGCGGATTCACTGTGTCCAATTTGCCCCGAATGACCCGACTCAGAATCCGATTGAGGATGTTTGGCTACAGGCCAAGACCTGGGTTCGACGTCTGGCCGGGTTACAGCCTTCGTTCACAGGCCTCAAAGCCTTGTTTGAGAAGTTCTTTGAGCTTGAGGTCTTTGACTTCCCCAAACTGTACAGATACGGAACATTTTCATTAATCAAGTAGGATGACTATAGGAGTCTCTGTTCATAAATAAACCTCCTATGATGGTAAACCTAAACCCGTTATCGTGGAGAACGCAGCCTGATGGTAACCATTGATGACAGCCGCTGGCCAATTGTCTCAGCCCGATTTCAAAGCATTGACACACCGGAAGAGATGGCTAAGTTTTATAGTAAATTTGAAACTTGGCTAGCAAAAAAAGAGAAATTTGCCCTAGTTTTCCAGCGTGACGATGCAGAAGCTGCGGAAGAGAAAAGCAAGCGTTCTCCTATAGCCAAGCAAATACGTAAGGAGGGCATTGCCTGGACAAGGGCTCACAAACCTCAGATTTCTGAATACTGTGCCGGGGTGGCAATGGTGCCCGACTCGGCTAAGCTGATCAAGCTGTGGGGGCCAATGGTGGCTAAGGTCACTCAGACGATGTATGGGTGCCCCGGCAAAGTGTTTGGCTCGCTAGATGAGGCCAAAGTCTGGGCGGCAGAGCAGTTGGGGACTGTTTCAGCGGCGTCTCCTATTCTAGCAAGTTCGCCGACCCCGGCGACCCTAGGTCAGCTGATTCGCCGTCGGCGGTTTGATCTGGCCCTATCGGGTTTGCTAGCAGCGGTGGGGGCCGCGCTGGGGCTGGTGCCTTACTATCTAATTTATCTGGTTAGTCTGCAGCTGTTTGGGGCAGTTGCGATCGAGGCCTCGTCTATCGGGTGGCTGGCTGGGGTAGCCGTCGTGGCCGTCGTGGGCAAAGGGATTTGCATGGGCCTCTCGACTCGGTTGTCGCATGTGGCGGCCTATACAATTCTCTACGATCTGCGCATTGAGCTGGCCCGCCAGCTAGGTAGTTTGCCCCTGGGCTACTTTACCAATCGCACCACGGGCGAGATTAAAAAGATTATCCATGAAGATGTGGAGCAGCTTGAGCAGGGGTTGGCCCACATTATTCCCGATGTGGTGGCGGGGCTGACGGTGACGCTGCTGGCCGGTATTTTGTTATTTTTAGTCGATTGGCGGATGACCCTGGCGACTTTGGCCAGCGCTGCGATCGCGCTCAGCTTTTTCGGTTTGATGATGTCGCGCTTTGACATGAGCGCCTACAACGCCCTGCTGGCCAAGATGAACGGCGGCGTCATCCAGTACATCAACGGCATGAAGGTGATCAAAGCCTTTACCCGCACCGACTTTTCCTTTGCTCAGCTACAGGATGTGGTTGAGGAGATGCGACAAGTCTATGTGCGCACAACGCGAACCTCAGCCCTCCCCATGGCGATTATGCTCACTCTGATGCGCTCGGCAGCGGTGACAGTGGTGCCCGCCGGGATTGCGCTTTATTTGATGGGGTCGCTGAGTATTCCCACCTTTGTGCTGTTTGTGGTCATGGGCATCGGCTTTAACCGCCCGATAATGGCAGTGCTGTTCCACGGCATGACCGGATTTTATCAAGTCAGTGCGGCTTCTCAGCGCATCGCTGAGGTGTTTAGCCAACCAGCTCTGGTCGATCCGGCACATCCGAAGGTTCCCAAAGGAAATGAGATTACCTTCCAGAATGTCTCCTTTGGCTATGGGAATACGGCTGTGGTCGAGGATGTCAGCTTTACCGCACCCGCTGGTCGCGTCACGGCGCTAGTAGGGCCATCCGGCGCAGGCAAAAGTACTCTAGCTAAGCTAATCCCACGTTTTTGGGATGTGGATGAGGGCGAGATTTGTATCGGCGGGGTGAGTGTCAAAGAGATTGCCGTCGAGCACCTGATGGATCGGGTCTCGTTTGTCTTTCAAGATGTGTTTTTATTTAGCGATACGGTTTTAGAAAATATTCGAATTGGCAACCCCAATGCCACCCGAGTCGAAATTATTGCAGCGGCAAAAGCTGCTCGCTGTCACGAATTTATCGAAGCACTCCCCCAAGGTTACGAGACATCCATTGGTGAGAATGGTGCGAGCCTTAGCGGTGGGCAGCGACAGCGGCTCTCGATTGCCCGCGCTATTCTTAAAGATGCGCCCATTGTGGTGCTCGATGAAGCCACCGCCTACGTGGATCCTGAGAACGAAGCCCTGGTACAGACGGCCCTAGCAGGTCTGCTGGCAGGAGGAGACAAAACCCTGGTGGTTGTAGCTCATCGGCTCTCGACCATTACCGAAGCCGATCAGATTTTGGTGATCGATCAGGGGCAGGTGGTCGCGAGGGGGACCCATGAGACGCTGTTGGCCAGCTGCAAGCTGTATAAAAAACAGTGGCAGGCGCATGTGGCGGCGAGGGATTGGGAACTTAGGGAAGATGGGGGATTTAGAGAAGATGGGGGAGATGGGGAAGATAGCGAGGGAGGAGAGACGCCATGCATTGTGCCAACAGCGAAAAATCTTTCAGAAACAGATAACCTGTTAGAAAATCCGTATCGTGCTTTGGATGAAACCGATACGATTTGGACCATGATGCGCAAGCTGATCCCGCCTCGGGCCGATCATTATTTTTGGCGGGCGGTGCGCTGGCGCATGGTGGAAGGGATGGCTATTGGGGCTACCAGCTATACAGTATATTTAGTGCTGGTGGCATTATTTCAGGGTACAGAATTTCAAGGTCCGGAGTCTGCCAGCTCTTTGTCTGCCAGCCCTTTGTCTGCCAGCCCTGTTGGTGAAGGTCAACTGTGGGGATATGTAGCTGTGATTGTTGCCCTTTGTCTGGCCCAGATTGTCTGCGGCTATAGGGGCAACACCCAGGCGTACGCTTTAACAATGGCTGTGCAGACCCGGCTGCGTTTGTTTCTGGCAGACTACCTGAGACGACTGCCCCTGGGCTTTTTTACTCAGCGCGAGACGGGCACCATTGATGGGCTATTTACTACCAACATCATGTATCTAGAGCCGCACCACGTTCTAGAGAGTTTGATCAATGCGATGGTTACCCCGATCATTATCTTTGGCGTCATGCTGGTGTACGACTGGCGGCTGGCGCTGGTGCTAGCCTCAAGTGTGCCCTTTGCCGTATTAGCTCTCCGCTATGGGGAAAAGATCTTTGCACGGGTGTGGCGTTTGCAGGCAGCGTCGCGGGTGCAGGCCAACGCGCGAATGGTCGAGTATATCCAGGGGATTGCGGTGATTCGGGCCTTTAATCTTTCGGGGGATCGGCTGCAACAGTTCCGGGCTGGGCTAAGTGATTATCGATTGGCAAGCCTGCGGACGGCGACTCAGCTAACCCCGGCACTGGTAATATTTTTATCGGTACTGGAGCTGGGCTTTGCGCTGCTTTTGGTAGTGGGCATGGCGCTGTTTGTCAATGGCAGCCTCAGCGGCGATCGCTTTCTCTTTTTTATGGTGTTGGGTTTGGCCTTTTATACCCCACTAATGGCCATGGCCGAAATGATGGAGTTTTATCGCATCATGCAGAACTGTGTGCGCAACCTGAATGAGTTTTTGCAAGCCCCCTTGCTGCCTGCTGCATCCACGCCCCAGCCGCTGCGAGATACCACAGTTGAGTTCCAAAACGTCAGCTTTAGCTATGGGGGTGAAACGGTTCTCGACCAAGTCAGTTTCAAGATTCCACCCGGCTCAATGACGGCGTTAGTGGGACCCAGCGGCTCGGGTAAAACAACCATTACTAACCTGATTGCCCGCTTCTGGGATGTTAGCTCTGGGACTGTCACCCTGGGTGGTGTAGACGTGCGACAGATCCCGACCAATACCTTGCTTTCTCAGATGACGATGGTCTTTCAAGAGGTGTATCTGTTTAATGACACGATTGTTGAAAACATTCGGTTTGGTAACCCGACTGCCACCGAGGCCCAGGTGATGGCAGCGGCTCAGGCCGCCCAGTGCCACGGGTTTGTTATGGCCCTGCCGGAGGGTTATCAGACGAGGATAGGCGAAGGCGGAGCGACCCTTTCGGGGGGTGAGAAGCAGCGCATTTCGATCGCCCGTGCCATGCTCAAAGATGCGCCCATTTTGCTGCTAGACGAGGCGACAGCCTCTATTGATCCAGAAAATGAACGGCTGATTCAGCAGGCGATTCATGCTCTGAGTGCGAAGAAAACGTTGATTGTGATTGCCCATCGGTTAACGACGATTACTGCGGCAGATCAGATTTTGGTATTGGATAAGGGGCGCATTGTTGAGCGCGGAAAGCATGAGGATCTGGCGGAACAAAGTGGACTGTATCAGCGATTGTGGGATGTGCGGGTGCGATCGCACGGTTGGAAAATCATAGCTTAATCTGCCCAAGAGACGCACCCGCTAGGAGATATGATCCAGAGGTGTGCCCGGCTGCATAACAGGTTCAAAGTGATGGTAAAGTTGGTCATTTCGGAGCCCAGCCAAGAGGCAAACTGACCGAGCCAAATAATTAGGAAGGCCTACACGGAATTTCCCTGATGATGTTCTTGCTCGAGCGCTCGTCTACGGAGCATCGGGCATTAGCTCTGCTTGCAGTTCTTCTAAATACAGCTCGGTGCCGATTGCTCCTGGTAGACCTGCACACAGAACATAGGGTATGAAATAGACTCGTCCTGCTTTACTGGCATCGAGGGATTGGGCGATTGAACTCTCCGCCCATGCCTGTTTCAACGGTGATAGCTGATGATCTTCAAAATCATCAGTCCCCTTGATTTGATCAGCTTGGTTAAAACCAGTGCCAAACAGGAGAATCAGGTCAGCCTCATTGAACTGCGACAAGGTCTCAACGGAAATAACTGCTGGAGTATCGCTGTTAAATTCATCGAAACCGGGCAAGGAAACTAGCTCAAATCCTAACTCTCTGACTAGAGATGCACACGACCCAAATAGCTGATTGCCAAAGTAAATCTCCTGGAGATTGTTTGAGCGGAGCATCAGTACTTTAGGATGAGACGCTACGACTGGAGCAAAATTATCACGAGCTGTTATAATTTGCTGATTCCGTTTGACCAATAGCGGCTCAACATTTTCTGACTTGCCTACAACCTGAGCAATCGTGTTTAAATTTGCTTCTGCATCAGTCCAGGTTAGCAATAAGGTTGGGGCAATTTGGGAGAGGGTTTCATACTGGCTGGCATTATGTTCACTTCCCAAAATCAGATCGGGTTGGACTTTAGCAATCGTTTCGATTTCTGG
>JBCCRZ010000014.1:0-26247 GCA_039200855.1 Cyanobacteria bacterium P01_D01_bin.44
CTGGCTTGGCATTGACTGGCTTGGCGCTGATCATGTGTTTCTAAGTATCCATCAGGTGGCGGTGGCGGTGTTGGGTTAGGTTGTCCACCCCGATCACAACAAATCCCGAATACGCTCCCGATACGCTCCCCTATTCTGCCCTTTGCCCATGGTTGCCGCAGCTGGGTCCAATTGCCCACTGAGGGCATCTATACGATCGTCTGGATAGGGGTGGGTGCTGAGAAAATCAGGCGTTCCATTGGATTGGCCCTGCAATTTTTGTAGAAAATCAACGGCGGCGATGGGAGCGTAGCCTGCTTGGGTCAGCAAGTCTAGGCCAGCTTGATCGGCCTCTAGCTCATGGGCACGGCTGTTGGGGCGATGCAGGGCCAGCTCTACTCCGATTGCGATCGCAGCGTTTTGATTTAATCCACCGGCTGTCAAAATGCCCTCTGCAATGGCCGCTTGTTGCAACTGTTGAATCGCATGGCGACGATCTACATGCCCCACTTCATGGGCGATTACACTGGCCAGTTGCGCCTCATTATCCGCCGCTTTCAATAGCCCGGTATTTAAGTAAACAAATCCGCCCAGGGTGGCAAAGGCATTAATCCCATCAGCTTCGATGATTTGAAAGGTATAAGGAATTTGAGAACGATTGACCCCTGGCACCAACTGCTGTCCAATCCCATCGACATAATGGGTGATGGCAGGATTTTCATACACACGAACATCTTCCAAGAGTTGCTCGTTGATTTGCTGGCCTAATTCGATCTCCTGTTGTTCTGACAGGTTAGAGATTTGAATAATACGCAGGCCCTGAAAAATCAGATCAAACAAATCAGCCTTGGCCGGGGGAATTGCCCAAACTGTACTGAAACCAATCATCAAGGCTCCAGCGGCATAAAGCCAGCGATGGAGATAGCAAGGATTTTTACGTAGAGTCTTCATACCTCAAGGGTAAAAAAACTTTTTGAGGAAATTATGAGGATTGCGGGTAGGAGAGACTCTCATAGCCACTGCGGGTGAAACGGTTTATCAACGAGGAAATTGACGCTTCACGAAGGTGGGTAAATTGGGCGGGCAGACTGCCTGGCAAGTGACTAAAGAGAATGGATAGACTCAGCCGGTTTTAGCACCGTTAGCACCGAGCAGGCGGCATGGTGCAAGACATAGTTGCTGATACTGCCTAGAAACAGCTCGTCTAGTTTGGACCGATCGGGTTGACGAATCACAATCAGATCAGCGCCCCAGTTTTCCGCCATGCCGCAGATGACATGTCCAACATTGCCAAGATTTTGTGAAAATTCAGCACTGACTCCAGCTGCTTGTGCTTTTTCGGCGAGGACCTTCAGCATTTCTAACCCTTGATTTTCAGTGTCTTCCCAGCGCTGGCGATAGGCTTGCATCAGTTCATCGTTCACCATGGGATAGTTGTACAAGGCAGGGTTAGACAACGCCGGGGGGGTTCTCATTTCGGGGGAGAAGACGTGTAGCAACATCAGCCCTGCCTGGTGTTGCTGAGCCATAGCCAGAGCTTTATCAAAGACCACCTGGTCGGTCGCCATGGTTTGAATCGGGGCAAGAATCTTGGTAAACATAAAAGCTTTATAAAATGCGAATTGCTAAACACCCTTTACAACTTACTATTCTCGCTCGACCAAATAAAGCCTCTTCATTTTATTAATGACCTGTTACGCTTCGACATCAATAAAAGTGTTTCAGCAGACGTTAATCAGCCAGGGGTAGAGCACATTTGCCCCGAATTTGGATTGGCTGGCAAAGGCACCTGGAAAAATGGCTGTCTCCATCACAGATTTATGTAAAAATAACTATAAAGTAATATAATTAAATTACAATAACTCTTATGAACAAGAGGAAAGAGGAGCCGCAATGACAGAGTTTAATGGGATCGCTGCATTGCTTGGAGGGGGGCTGATCGGCATCAGTGCCACTGTCTTACTGGCCTTCAACGGGCGCATCGCAGGTATCAGCGGCATCGTCAACGGGGCCATCCGTTTCACAACAGGCGAAGGCTGGCGCTGGATTTTTATCCTCGGCATGCTGGTCGGCGGCACGCTCTATGAATACGGGTTAGCCCCCCAGCCAACCCCAACGTCTGCCTTTGCCCCCTGGACCATGATTTTTGGGGGCCTGCTGGTGGGCTTTGGCACTCGTATGGGCAGCGGCTGCACCAGTGGGCATGGCGTGTGTGGGTTAGGTCGATTGTCGCCGCGTTCTCTGGTGGCAACGCTGACTTTTTTGACGTCGGCCATGATGACAGTCTTTGTGATACGTCATGTGTTGTTCTTTTAGGGTAATAAGGATGAAAGAGAATTTAGTCGCCTTGATCTCGGGAGTTTTATTTGGCCTGGGTTTGGGAGTATCGCAGATGGTCGATCGCGATCGCGTCCTCGGCTTTCTAGACGTGGCCGGAAATTGGGATCCGACCCTGCTATTTGTGCTGGGTGGAGCCGTGTTGGTGACCGTGATTGCCTTTCGCTTTGTGTTGCGGCTTCCCCATCCCTGGGTGGCTGAGAAGTTTCACCTGCCTACTCGAAAAACTATCGACAGGCGACTGGTGATCGGGGCTGCTATATTCGGTGTGGGCTGGGGGCTCGCCGGATACTGCCCCGGACCAGGGATCACAGCCTTAGTATTGGGTAGCTGGAATCCAGTGCTGTTTGTGAGTGCTCTAATCACAGGCTCGCTGATCTACAAGCGACTTGCTATCAAATAACCTCTTAATAAAATACTCTATGGCACTATCGTACTAAATGCATCACCATAGAGCATTCTTTATTACACCCACCTTGGCAAAACTATGACCTGTTGGCAAAGATCGCGAGAGCTTTATCAAGCTTATGGATGCCCTCGATCTGCCCGATCCTAAGCGAATTATGGAAGCGGTGCCTGCTAACGAGCAGTGCGGTAGAGTAATTGTCACGGTCTAGGTTTGATTAATGCTTTGGTTAATTGGGCATCTCTTAGCGGTCTGCATCGGGCTGAGTTTAGGGCTCATCGGCGGTGGTGGCTCTATTCTGGCTGTGCCGATTTTGGTGTATGTCATGGGGGTGGGGTCTAAGGCTGCGATCTCAATGAGTCTGGTGATTGTCGGCACCGTCAGCCTGATTGGTGCGGTTCCCCACTGGCTGCAAGGCAATGTGAACCTTAGAACAGCCGCTGTCTTCACCCCAGCCGCCATGCTGGGTGCTTATCTAGGCGCTCGCCTTGCCGGTTTGCCCTTTATCAGCGATACCTTTCAGCTAATCTGTTTTGGCATTGTCATGGTCCTGGCCAGCGCTCTGATGATCAAAAAGGGCAAGGGAGAACCGTCCCTGACCCAGGGTGACAGGCAGCCTGCAGCCGCTACCCAGGTAGCCATCCAAAAAGATCATCGCCATTCCTCATTCCTCATTCCTGTCGAAGGATTGGGGGTTGGCATTCTCACCGGGTTTGTGGGTGTGGGAGGGGGATTTATGATTATTCCGGCCCTGGTGCTGCTGGGCAGCATTCCCATGAAAGAGGCTATCGGCACCTCTCTGTTAATTATCGCCGCGAAGTCAGCCACTGGCTTTTTGGGCTACTTGAACCAGGTGAGTGTAGATTGGGCTTTAGTCATCTCCTTTACGCTAACCGCCAGCGTGGGCACGCTGGCTGGCTCATATTTGACCCGATTTATTGATGCCAAACATCTGCAAAAGGGATTTGGCTATTTTGTTCTCAC
Organism: Cyanobacteria bacterium P01_D01_bin.44; assembly: GCA_039200855.1. Taxonomy (GTDB): domain Bacteria; phylum Cyanobacteriota; class Cyanobacteriia; order Phormidesmidales; family Phormidesmidaceae; genus SIO4C1. Next base: position 3,707 of record JBCCRZ010000014.1, read on the forward strand.
AGTTGCAATCTTCGTTCTGATCAGACGATAGATAATACGCCCCATCTCCACCGCCAGGTCTTGCAATTCGCAATTGCCGTTAGACCCACAGACAGCACAGACGTGGTTCCCCTCGGCCAGTAACAGTTCTACACCTGGCTTTGATCACAACCTGCTCTGGCCAGGGCGAAGCATTTGTCGTTGTTATTCACCCCTTGATTTAACTCGCCACAGTCGCTAAATCATCAGTTTCAGCAATCGGTTCAGTTGTGCTTTGTTCATGGACAACCAGCACCGAGCAGGGCGCGTGATGCATCACGTAATTGCTAACGCTGCCGAGAATTAACTCCCTTAAACCTGAGCGACCGTGGCTACCCAATATAACCAAATCAACATGGCTGTCTTTAGCGGTTTTGCAGATTGCAGGCCCTGGACGGCCATAGGATTGCAGATGACTGGCTGTGACACCAACGGCCTCGGCCTCCGTTTGTTTTTGCCAGAGCAACGCATTGTAATAATCAACAAATTCGACCCATTGGCGCTCGTAGTTTTTTCTCAAAACGCTATCTAATTCGAATGAGTAGCCGTCGATTGGACGATAAGCGGGGCGCTTAGGACTGGCTGGATCGAAAACATCCAGAACATAAACCACTATCAGCTCGGCTCCAAACGCTTGGGCCATTTCTAGAGCCGTATTGAAGGCGTATTGGCTAGCAACTGATTTATCAATAGCTACCAAAATTTTATTCAGCATCTTAGAAACCTCCTGTAGATTCAGCACGTTTGTATGCCTTTACTGTGACTGCGGGCGGGCTTCTTTATAGAACCTGGGTTGAGGAGGACAAACCCTTTTCAATTTAAAGAGTATCGAAAAAACTTGAAGATGTTGTGTGGAATCCCTTTCGAAAGGCCCCCACCTACCCAATCAACTCAGCCACCCGCAGGGCTGAAGTCACGGCCCCCTCGTGCAAACCATCGCCGAGATACGCCCCAGCATGATACGTGTGGTTCTCGCCATTGGTCTCGACCACCTGATCGCGATAGTGAAAGGCCTCGACGGTATATAGCGGAGTATGATGCTCTTGAATGTGCAAGATTTTGTCCTTATCAATCCGGTTTGCCAGGTTAAAGGCCAGGCTATAGCGCTGCGGCGAGGGAGTGCCGCACGGTTGATTAAGCGGCGAGATAATCCCGCAAAGATTGTTGAGGAAGGCATTGTAGCCCCAGCCATCATCGGTTTGAAAAAAGTCAAACTCTGAAGGCTGCTTGATGCCGTAGCTATCATGCAGGGTAGTATCTGAATGCAAAAATGTCCGCACCCGGTTCTCTCGCCAGCTTGAGAAGCGCTGGCGCTCTGCCGGGGTTGGATCGGCCAACAGCTGCATCACCTGATCGGGCGGTGTGGCAAACACGACTTTGTCAAACCGCTGTGGTCCCTCCGGTCGTTCAACGGTGACGCCATCGAGCGTTCTGGTAATAGTCTGAACTCTGGCGTTGAGAAAAATCTCACCTCTGAACCGATCCAAGATTTTTTCGATGTAGGTGTATACGCCGCCTTTAATCCTGTACCAGTGGACAAAAATGTATTGGCGCAGTGCCGGAATCGCCAGCTCTGCGGGGAAATTATCGATTAACTCGAAGGGGGTAGAATAGCTATACATGGTCAACAACTTGATCCAGCTATTGCGGATGCAGGGTCGAGATAAATAGTGAGACATCGGCTGGTCATAAAAATCTTGCATTTTAGGGAATCGCGTTTTCACCCAAAATCCCGCAGACCGGGCGTATAGTGTATCGAGCCTCAGATACTCTAGAAACCGCTGCCATCCGGTGAAATTTTTGCGAATCATGCCCCCGGAGAGCATGTGCTGACCATTCTGTAAAAACAAGGCGGAGCCAATATCGACGGGCTCTAACTCAACCGCTAAGGTTTGCATCAGTGCTAAAAAGTTATGAAATGCAGACGGAAACTCCAGCACACCATTTTCTAAGATCTGATCGCAGTCTGAATGATTGGGCTGCACATTTTTGTTGAGGGTGCGAATGTGGCCACCTAGGACGGGCTGACGCTCAAAGACGGTGACCTGGTGGCCTTGTTGATCGAGTAGATAGGCCGTTACCATGCCACTGGCACCGCCCCCAATGATTGCGATTCTCATAATGGTTAGCCCTTTGATAAGACAACATCGCCAGACAGCCTTTGATAGAGCAGTGCGCCGGTCCAAAAAGTGGGTGCAAAGCCTGGGTACCCGGCGGAGGCATTGCAAAAGTAGAAATTATTCAAGGAACTCTGGTGGTTGAGCCGACCCAGGCCCATGTTTTTGGGGGTCAGACTGGAGCCGTAGGAGTTGCCACTGGGACAATTGCAAAACCGCTCGTTGGTGGTGGGACTCCCGGTAATTTTGAAAACAAGATGTTTTCTTAGGTTAGGCACGTACTGTGCTTCGACGATATCCAGGATGCGGTCTAAAATCTCTGCTTTTTTCTGGGTATAGGCTTTGCGATCTTTATCTCGTAACTCCCGGAAATAGTCATAGTTCGCCACGGTCAAAAACTCAATCACCTGGCAATCATCTGGGCAATCTCGCTGGGCCTTGGTCAGTAAGGTGGGGGTCGTAATCGCAAAGCTCGGTTTAGAAAAATCGTTCTGCCCATACATCTGCTCAAAAGCGTCGTTGAGATTGGGTTGCTCCGTGTGGAACGTATTCCACTTGCCAAAGCCGTAGTCTCGCAGGTCGAGATCCTTGACCACGCAGTAGGCCATAAAATTTGACGGGGAGTAATCGTAGTCCAACTTCCTCTGAACCGCCTTTGAGAATTTCTCAAGGCCGATCATTTTGGCTGCTTTTTTGGGGTCCATGTTGCAAATGACGGTGTTGGCCGTAAAGTCCTGGGTGGCGTGGGTAATCCGATCAATCGCCTGAACGCCTCGAACTGCGGTATCTGTGCCTGAATCATCGACTAAAAAATTGACCACTTCCTGGTTGAGCAACACTTGCCCACCGTGGTCTTCGATCACCTTAACAAGGGCGTTGATCACTGTCTCAAAATGATGTGTTGGGTAAAAAGCCCCTTCTTGATAGCCCGTAAAGAGAATCACCCAGGCATAAAAAGACAGCTGGTTGGGCGGCAACAAAAAATCAGGCCATTGCAGTGCCAGTAGGGTCTGGGCAGCCAGGGGCAGCTTACATCGATCGAATACATCCTGTAGGGTGCTGTTCACATACCGGGCGGTGGTGGTAACTTTGCCCAACTGTCGCATCAGATCCAGAGGCTGCACGGGGGGTGACAAAATCTTCAACCCAGCCCGCACCCTTTGGACTTCGTCGATAAATCGCTGGATAGCTCCCTGGTGTTTAGGGAAAAGCCGCGTCAGTCGCTGACTCAGCCTGGACATCTCGGAGGGAATCTCCAGGGCATACCCCGGCATCCTCATGTGATCAAACCCATCTGGGTCATAGCGCTCAAAGGTAATCTCTTGCTCGAGGCCCAATCTTTTTAGCACCCGGTTGACCGTATTCCCTTTGCCACAGTCCCAGACATAGTGCAGTTGCGCGTTAAAGGTATATTGCTTAGCCATCGTAAAGGTATGACCAAAGCCGCCGGGGTGCTCATGGGATTCTAAAATGTGGACGCGTTTGCCAGTGTTAGCCATCAGGGCCCCAAACACCAGTGCCGATAGGCCACTGCCCACGATCAGGTAATCAGCTGTCATAGAGCCCCCTAAATGGATAAGCCGGACGCTTAGAACAATAGTGACTAATCTTGAGGAATTTATGAGCTGATGACCTGGGAGTTTGTCAAGCTCAAATTTCGGTGAGGTGAGGTGAGGTGAGGTGAGTAAGTGAGTGGTGAGTGGTGAGCGGGTGAGGGAGGCGGTAGAGGTATAGGGGAGTGAAGTGGTAAAGCAGGTTACTGACTCACCGAGCGCAGCGGCCCCACCGAGCGCAGCGTACTCACCGAGCGCAGCGTACTCACCTATCAAACCCGAATATTGAACATCGATGCAGTGCCAGTGCCTTTACCAGTAATCTGATAAGAAGATTCACCAGACAGCTATGAAATTTTTGCTGGTTGAAGACGATGAAAAGCTAGCGGGGGCGCTTCAGCAGGTGCTCACAGAACAGAGCTATCTCGTGGATCTGGCAACGGATGGCGATATGGCCGAGGCCATGGCTGAGGCCTTTCCCTACGATTTGATTTTGTTGGATTGGATGTTGCCTAAGCAAGAAGGCATCCAGGTTTGCCGACAGTTGAGAGCCACAGGCAATCCCACCCCAATTATTTTGGTGACCAGTCGGGATGCCAGCACCGATAAAGTGGCTGGATTGGATGCAGGAGCCGACGATTATTTGGTTAAGCCGTTTGAGGTTGAGGAGCTGCTGGCTCGCATCAGAGCCTTGCTACGGCGTGCAGAGGGCATCGTCTCGCCCGTTTTGCAATGGGGAGATTTGTGCCTTGACCCCAGTAGCGCTAAGGTGACCTACTGCAGCATGCTGATCTCGCTGACCCCTAAGGAGTATGGTCTACTAGAGCTGTTTTTACGAAATCCGCACCGGGTCTTTAGCCTAAATGATTTGCTGGATAAGCTTTGGTCTTTTGACGAATCACCCTACAAAGGTGCTGTCCGTACCCACGTCAAAGCCCTTCGCCAAAAGCTTAAGCAGGTAGGGCTAACTGATGTGATTGACACGGTCTATGGGTTGGGATATCGGTTAACCTCGGCTGAGCCAAGCGCCCAGCCATCAGAGAAAGCCAGCCAGACTGAGATCGCACCCAAGATCGCACCCCCTGCCAAGCCGAGCCAACTAGATCTCGCAGCCCTGTGGCAGCCCGTGCGAGAAACATACCTCCAGCGCGTGGCAAATTTGGCAAAAACCTTACACAATTTGCCGTCAGGGATGCTTAACCAGGCCGTGCAACAGCAGATGATCACTGAAGCCCATGCCCTGGCAGGGTCATTGGGCAGCTTTGGGTTCCCAGCGGTGACGACCCAGTGTCAGACAATAGAGCGCATTTTGCTCAAAAATGCCTGTCTTGATCCCCAGCATGTGCGACAGCTAGGGGCATTAATTACCCAGGTGCTCCAAACACTCATGCAGACCGACCTGGTGTCGGTATCGCTGCCGGGGTCAGCCAACTTACCGCTAGGTCAGCCCTCTAAATTGTTGATGGTCAGGCATCAGGATGACGGTTGGACCCAAACCTTAACGGCAGCAGCTGCCGAGCGGGGGATGCAGGTGACAGCCGTCGATGAGGTGGCCCAAGCCAGACTTGAGATCGCTCAGCAGCGCCCTGATGTTGTCTTGCTAGAGGTGTCCTCTGCGAGTGAACTGGCTAATAGCGATGAGTTTCAGCTGTTGGCAGAGCTTCAAGAGAGGCACCCGCCCATGCCGGTTTTGGTGTTAACCGCGGAGACCAGTTTTGAAAACCGGGTCAGGGTAGCGCGGTGGGGGGCGGCTGGGCTATTACAGAAGCCAGTACCCCCCGCTGAGGTGCTTGAAACCATCGCGCAGGTTTTGCAAAAGGGGGCACCATCCGCTGCCAGGTTGTTAATCGTGGATGACGATTTAAACATGCTCAACCTGGTGCAGAGCCTGTTGCAGCCCTGGGGGTTTCGGCTACAGCTGCTGAGCGAACCGCAGCGCTTTTGGGAAACCCTGGAGCAGGTTGTCCCCGACCTGGTGATGCTTGATGTAGAGATGGCTCAGCTAAGTGGTTTCGACCTTTGCCAGGTGCTTCGCAATGCCCCCCAATGGCAGGAGATACCGGTCCTCTTTATGTCGGCCCACACCGATGCAGAAACCATCCAACGGGTGTTTGCGGTGGGGGGAGATGACTATATCCGTAAGCCTGTGGTGGCCCCAGAGCTGGTGGCACGGGTGCTGAGCTGGGTGGAACGAACCCGAACCCGGCACCTCGCCCACCGCTGACCCTCACGAGATCACCATAATGTTTGGCTAGGTTGGACAGTAGCGATTAGAGGCTCCCAATGCCTGCAGATTCACTAGACCTGAATGCGCTGACGTTATTGGACCAGGTGGTGATCTCTACACCGCTGACGGTGGCACCCGAGACGCTGTTAGAGGCTGCGATCGCACGCATGCACGAGGCCAAAACCAGCTATGTGCTGATCACCCAGCAGCAACGCCCCATTGGCATTTTTACCGAGCGAGATTTGGTACGGCTGGTCGCGTCAGGCCAACCCATCGCCGGGGTGACCATGGCGACAGTGATGACCCCAGAGGTGAGAACGCTAACCGCCGTTGAGGTCAAAGACGCCTTGAGTATTTTTCAACAGATGCGAAAGCAGGGAGTGCGCCATTGGCCGGTGGTTGACGAGACGGGGCGGTTAATGGGGATCATCACCAAACGCAGTCTGCGGCAGTCTTTGACCACCCCGGCCCTATTGAAATTTAGGCCCGTGGCGGAGGTCATGGCAGCTGACGTCGTGTGCGCCCCTCAAGCGGCGTCGGTGTTGCAGGTGGCTCGGTTGATGGCGGCACACAACGTCAGCTGTGTGGTGATGACAGATGCTAAAGAACACCCCGTTGGCATCCTCACCGAGCGAGATATTGTCCAGTTTCAAACCCTGGGCATCGATATCAGCCAGGCCCCCGCCCAGCAGGTGATGAGTATGCCCCTGCTGCCTATCCATCCCCAAGATTCACTGTGGGCTGCCCACCAGCAGATGACCCAGCATCGGGTTCGACGGTTGGTGGTGTGTACCCGCCGGGGCTCACTGGCGGGGGTGGTCACCCAAAGCAGCATTTTGCAGGCCTTAGACCCAGCTGAGGTGCAGGAGGTGGTGTCGCTGTTGCAGCAGGAGGTCGAGCAGCTGCGCTCAGACAATCAGGCGCTGATCACCGCTTGCAACCGTGAGCTAGAACGCGAGCAGCGTCGCCTGAGCCAGCAGCTGGAGGCTGAGCAAACCGAGCATCAGCTTGTGAGCTCCCTCAGTAGTGAGCTTAAACGCGATCAGATCCGCCTGAGTGAGCAGCTCGAAACCAAACAGGCAAAGCAGCAGCAGGCCGAGGCCCAGCTCCGGTTTCAGGCGGGGTTATTAGACGCGATCTCCCAGGCCGTGATCGCCACCGACCTGACCGGTCAGATTCTCTATTGGAATCGCTATGCTGAGACCCTCTACGGTTGGTCAGCCGAAGAGGTGATGGGCCGGGATATTGTAGAAATTATCCCCACAAACACCACCCGTGCCCAGGCGGCTGAGATTATGGAAAGTCTGCGACGGGGCGAGCAATGGGCCGGAGAGTTTTTGGTGCGGCACAAAGATGGCACGACCTTTCCGGCCTGGGTGATAGATTCCCCAATTTATGACGATCAGGGCAACCTGGTGGGTATTGTGGGGGTTTCGACGGATATTAGCGATCGCAAACGCACCGAAGCCGAACGTGAGCGGGCCGCAGAAGAGCTGCAAGAAGCCTACGTACTCCTGGAGCAAAACCACACCGATCTCGCCACCACTAACGAAGAACTCAACGTGACCCTAGATGAACTGCTGGTGGCAGAAAGTGCCCTGCAGCAAACCAATGTCGAGCTTGAAGATCGGGTAGAATCCCGCACCGCCGACCTGCAAAAGTCTGAGCAGCGCTGGCGCACCCTGTTAGAAACGGTCCATCTGGCGGTGGTGGGTCTGGATGGCGACGGCAAGATCACCTACGCCAACCCCTTTTTGCTGAGTCTGACCGGCTATACCGCTGCCGAGGTGTTGGGCACAGATTGGTTTGCGCGTTTTGTCCTGCCGTCTCAGCAGCCTCTGCTCAGACAGTACTTCCAACAGTTGCTCAGCCAGCCAGACGCGCCCCTACGCTATCAACATCCCATCCTGACCCGCTCTGGTGAGGAGCGCATTATCACCTGGAATAACACTTTGTTGCATGACGGTGGCGATACTGTCATCGGCACCATGAGCATTGGCGAAGACATCACCGAGCGCTTTGCCCTCGACCGCATGAAAAACGAGTTTATTTCTATCGTCAGCCATGAGCTGCGCACCCCGCTAACCTCAATTCATGGCGGGTTAAAGCTGATCAACAAGGGGCTGGTGTCCGCTCAGTCGGAGCGGGGGCAGCACCTGATCCAGGTCGCCGCTGAAAATTCTCAGCGGTTGGTGCGGTTGGTCAATGACATTCTAGAAATCGAACGTCTGGAGTCGGGCAAAAGCCCAGTGCAAAAGCAGCCCCTCCAGACGCGAGATCTGACTCGTCAGATGGCTGAGTCGTTTGAATTACTCGTTAATCAGGCAGGTATTAATTTGGAGGTGTCTGATCCCGATTTTGAGATTGTGGCGGATTGCGATCGCATTAACCAGGTGCTCACCAACCTGCTCGACAACGCGATCAAATTTTCGCCTGCTGAGTCCACTATTTCGCTGACCGTCGAGCCTAGCGAACAGGCAGACGCCCTTGATCAAAATGCTAGCAGTCAGGCCGCTGTGGTTTTCACCGTTCGCGACCAGGGACGCGGCATCCCTCCTGAGAAATGTGCCAAGATTTTTGAACGCTTTATGCAGGTCGACTCCTCTGATTCGCGCCAAAAAGGCGGCACCGGGCTGGGCCTGGCAATCTGTCGCAGTATCGTCGAGCAGCACGGCGGCCAAATCTGGGTCGAGAGCACCCCCGGCGAGGGTAGCTGTTTTTATTTCACTCTGCCGGTTGGGTGACAAGGTGATAGCCTCAACGGTCAGCGTGGAGGCATCCTTTTGATTGAGGTGATCGAAACGGTGTAGTGTATTAACTGATTATTTATGCATACTATTGGGCCATAGGCGGCTCAGGCGGGGATGTGACGCGACGGATTTTATTGATCGATGATGAGCCAGCCATTCATATCGTTGTTACAGCATCCCTGGAAGTCACCGCCGGCTGGGAAGTTTTGGTTGCCGACTCCGCCAGGGCGGGTATCCAAATGGCCCAGACCGAGCGACCCGACGCCATCTTGCTCGATGTGATGATGACCGAGCAAGATGGCCCCACCGTCTTTCGCAAACTCCAGGCAAAGCCTATCACCCAAAACATTTCGGTTATTTTTCTGACCGCCAAAGTCAGAAATGGCGAGCAGCGAGAGTTGAAGACACTAGGGGCGGCCGGGGTGATCACCAAACCCTTTGAACCAGATGAGATCGCCAACCAAATTAAAGCTTTATTGAACTGGCCCGATTAGGGTTTCCTGACACTTCACCCGCACAATCTACTTATCAACATAAGATCTACACATTCTTGCCCTAGATTGAGAGCCAACTCGGGCTCATATCCTAACAAAATCATCTCTTTTCGCCACAGTGTGGAGGTTACCTAGGGTTTTAGCTATTTACACTGTGGCTTTTCTGTCAAGGAGAGAGGGTGCCCTCATCTGAGTTTAATAAGCCAAGAAAACAAAATGTCAAAGCAGATTGTTAACTTAACCGAACTGATGGTCACCCAAGGAATTGACCTGGTTTTGTCCACCTATCCTCGGGATCCTTATCAAATAACCTTCCAAGCACCTGAGCTGCGTGACAAACTGATTCTCTATGTCCTCAGACGCACCCCCAGTTGCCATATCGTGGTCAATCTGGACCAGCTACCAACCCTACGTAGCAAAATCTTAGGACTCATACTTAGCCAACAGCAACAGATCAAGTCTCTAATCCACGAGGGAATTCATCAACTGCTGTCAATGGATGTTATACAACTTATCTATTATCCTCCTGCCCCAGATTCACTCAATACCCCCCTGTCCAGCATGTAGCCTGATGGTGATTTGGCAAGCTCAAGACTAATGAACTGGCAACCTGGGCAATGGGTGGAGTGCCCCTCTACCCAAGAAAAAGGCAAAATCTTACCCTATAAAGGTCGCTCAATTTGTATCTCATTAGGTGATGGCATTACGCTCTTTACCTCACCTGACTCTCTAGAAAACCTAGGTTGGCGACCCGTAAATACTGATGAAAACGACTCACATCAGGAGACATCTTCTCCATGACAGCGACAATGTATTCCCAACTGTTGCGATACTTACAAAATGAGCTAGCCCTACCTGAAGCATCTATAGCCTTAGCCCTGCGCCAGAGTGGTCAAGACTCAAGCTTTTTGCCCATGATACTCTGGCAATATGGCTTGATTACCCTCAAGCAGCTCGACCAAATCTATGATTGGCTAGCCACCACCTGCATCCCCAAAGAACCTGTCACCACATATTCCTAAAATCGGGCCCCCATCACTTACTCCCCATTACCCAATCACCTATTCTCTCTGTTGCTCTTCTCTATACTTGATGAGGTTCAACCTTATATGACAAAACCTCAAGATCGCCACTCGCTAGAGCAAGAAACTTCTTTAGGCCAATTATCTCAAGCAATCGAGGCAATCTCAAACGGAAAATACTCATGGGCCTGCCTGCTAATTTTAGAGGCGGCTGGCTATAACCCTGGACTCTACATGCCTTACCGTACCTATCGTCGACTCATGCAAGAGTACAGAACATAAAATAAGTAGAGTTCAGAATTCAGTCGCCTTGCTGACGCCTAATGCCTGATCTAACAAGAGTATGCTAATTTGCGTTGATTGCTCAGATTGAAAATACGAAATTTTTGAAAACCATAGGAGTGTGTCCCTATGAAAAGTCCCTTGGATAAGTCAGAAAGTGTATTTACAAAAGCCTGGTGGCTCGAGATATTGACGGCTGCACCCCATTGTATCTACTACTTTGGCCCTTTTGAGAGCGAAGGCGAAGCCGCCCGAGCCCGAGCTGGTTACAGGGTTGATCTAGAACAAGAAGGGGCTGTGGTGCGTCAGACATCGGTGATGTGGCGAACCACCCCGGCCCAACTAACCGTGGAATATCCTATTAATGCGACCTACGGCTTGATGTAATAAATTTATGACCAATGGAGTATTAAATCCTTCTCCTTGAGGTCTACCCCTGTCCCAAGGGCTTTGCCTTGCCGATCGAGACAGTCTCTGAGCCAGAGACTGTCTGCCAGCTCCGCCCGATGTAGCCGAAAGCGTTTGAGCTGAGTCGGGATCATCTGCAGAGTTACCAGCTCCCCGGTTGTGGAGTCTATGCTGGTAAAATACATCAGGCTCAAATCACTTCTAAACGATTCGTAGCCAGCGATCCCTTCATAGTCATTGATAAAGTCGCCACAGCCATAGAGAATCAGTTTGTTCTGATAGACCTCGATGCCTTTGACATGGTGAGACGAATGCCCGTGAATGATGTCAACACCGGCTTCATCAATCAACTGATGGGCAAATTGAATATGAGCCTGTGGGATCCCATAGCCCCAGTTTCTCCCCCAATGGATAGATAACACAACGAGATCCCCCGACTGCTTCACCGATTGGATCTGGGCTCGAATCGCCTGCACCGTCTGATCTGAAAAATCTGGTAACAGATTGACCCCCGGCTTGTGCCTCTCAGCAGCCCAGCTGACAGGGATACCGCTGGTTTCAGACCCCACCGCAAAGACAAGCACTCTGCCTTGATTTTGAAGGTTTACAATAGCTGGGGCCTTTGCCTGGGAAAGCGTTTGCCCTGCCCCGGTGGTTTTGATATGGGCGTGTTTCAAGGTCGTTAGGGTCTCTGTTAGCCCTGCATACCCCCAATCTAAAACATGATTATTTGCCAGGGCACAAACGTCTACTCTGGCCGCTGTGAGACAAGGCATATTTTGGGGATGCATGCGGTAGTTGACAGCTTTGTCACGCCAGTAATCATCACTGCGGGTGATACTGGTTTCTAGATTGATTAGTCTGACGTCGGGTGCGATTTGCGCCCAAATATCGAGGGCATCTCCCCAAATATATTCATAGCTAACCGGCTGTTGAATGGACCCATTGGCTCTTTCGGCAAGGGCCACATAGCCTTTCGCACTCCCCATATAGGGCTCATAGAGATAGGGATGACTCGGGTAAGGCAAGACCTGATCAACGCCCCGCCCGGTCATCACATCACCACACATCAATAGGGTAATCAGCGCCATGAAATCTCACCATCCAAGTCCTATGGATTGGCTTGCATCGAGGGTCTGGGCGGCATCCTCATTTCTAGAGGCACGACTGGCTCTGACAGGGTAAAGCAATCTAAATTTGCCTTCAGCAATTGCTTTTGCTGATCGCTCATGCCCGAGAGTTTTAAAACATCTGTGACCCGCTCGTAGGGGCCTTGCTCCAAAATCATCCGATCCAGGGACGAAGTAGACGCATATTCGTGTCCTCCATAACTCATCGTTTGACAGATGCATCAACTCCCTAGGCTAAGCACAAGTTATGAGGACTTTATGAAGAATCCCCACAGATTTGTACAATCGGGGCTTCTAACACCCCACAGAGAATCGCCGGTTGATCGGTTGCCCCAATACGAACTAAGGCGCTGAGACGATACACACGGTTATCCTCAAGCCCTGCATTGTCTATGGAGGGGATCTTAAGCTCAAGGGTGTAAAGCTGCTGCTGGGGTTGGCTGCTTAGGCAAACGGTGCCCAGGGTCATCGATTGACCGACCCCCACAGGGGTGGCATAAAAATCAGCGCGGAGGGTTGGGGTCAGGGCTAAAAGTGCGATCGCATTTGAGCCGATAAATTCGACGGATACCTGGAGTGAATAAGGCTGATTATGTTGAAGTATGACGGTATCCGTCGGAGTAGACGCCAACACGGCGGACAGTATCTTGATCCCCTCAAGTCGACAAAAGATAGAGATGCTGTGAATGTCCATACTACCCATGGTTGATGCGGGTATCTACTCAGCCTGTTTCTTTTTAGTCAAAATGCTTTTCATGTGCTTTTTGACGGTGTTGGCCGTAATTTCTAGCTCCCTGGCAATATCTTTGTAGGTATATCTCATGCGATGCAGTATCCAAACCTGCGCTTCACGGGTAGTTAATCCATATCGATAGGCTTCTTCAATAGCAACTTCCTGGATAAATTGATTCTCATCTTCCATAACCAAGCATAAACAGGGATCTTGCAGAGTTTCTAAGCTTAGCCATCGCGCCTGAACAAGCACAGACCTTGAGCTGTCAATAAAAATTTTTGACTCGTGAATCCAAAGCTGGTGTGGAAATAGTTTACGACCTTCGATCAAAAAATTACAAATATGCCATATTTCCAGCGGGATTAAGTCTCGCTCGTTGGGGCTTTGACTAAACAGCTTCAAAGCCCTGTTTGCATAGGCATTACTGTAGAGTATTTCTCTCTGCTCAGTCAAAAGCAGCAGACCTCTGATAATATTACCCACAACATGCTCTAAAGATGGCAATGTGGATGGAGGGGATAATCCCTTCGTCTGGTCCATGACTTGGGCAAATGTACGGCTGCGGGTGGAATTGTTTTCATTTGTCGAGCCTAGCACGACAATATAACTCCCTCTCCATCAAAGACCTGAGCCGATTCATAGCGATATACCCTGAATTGACTCTTTATAGGGAGAAAGTCTAGAGAGAAAAAGTCTAGAGAAAAACCTATATTTAGAGTATCAAAAATGACTTTAATAGTTAAGCCTTTACCAAGTAAGTCTTCAAAAGATTATACATATTCACCTTAACGCGTGTTCCCAGTGTCAACGCTGCCAAAATGGCACTATAAATCTTAATAAAACGACTATATGAAATGGCTATTGCTCAAAGTCATGGCTGGGACCTTTGCGTTTGGCGTGAATACTTCTCATGTGTTTTTTTACCGTTGTTGGTTTAATCCCCAGCTCTGTTGCAATTTCTTTATAGGTATGATTATTGCGATGTAGTAGCCAAACCTGTTGTTCTCGGGGGGTGAGGCCATATTGTTTAGCTTCTTCGATGACAATATCTTGGACTGCCTTTTGGCGATCTTCGACGGTCAACAGTAGACAGGGCTGCTCTAACGAGTCTCGTTTTAGCCAACGGGCTCGAATATGCAATGTTGCTGAGGTGCTCGTAAGAATATCAAACTCACTGAGCCAATTTTGATTTGGAAATAGCTGACGGCTCTGTATTAGCAGTTGACAAATATGCCAAATTTCGGGCGGGATCGGGCTCTGCAGAGGCTCATCCTGAGTCAGTTGACCAAAGGCTTTGCGAGCATTCTCGTTTGTATAAAGCACTTTCTTTTGCTCGCTGAGAATCAGAATGCCATCGATCAACTCGTCAATTAAATACTCTCTTAGATAGGCCTCTTCAACATTACTTAAAGTGCTTAGTGGAAAGGATTTGGAGGTCCATGCGTTAGAAATACTCAATCCTTTATTTAAGGTAGAACTTGGGGCTTGCATGACGTTTATTTCTACAAAGCGTGTCTCAAAATCTAGCCGGGCCGCTACAGCACATCTCGCAGTTCTAAAAAGTTTTGATACTCGGCTTGCATCATGTCCTGGAACGATCGATAGCGATCAGCACCCGGTAGCCAGTCTCCAAAAAACCAGGCTTCCCATTCACCATCCTCTGAAATGACCTCAGGGTTGAGTAGATAAACAGCAGACTCGCCTCGGTTGCTAATTTCTAAGGCTGTCTCTAAGTAGTCAATGCGGATTTTGCTTGGATCTTGTCTGTCGCCATAGACAAAATAGTCCTGATCAGAAACGATCGGATAAGGAGGAGGTCTGTCAAATCCATTTTGAGAAAGGACAGTTCTTTCTGAAGCGAGGGGGAGTTCTTTAAACTGATTGATCCAGTTTGAGTGTCTGGCTGCAAACCATTCAATTTCTTTGATAGACCAGATCTCATAAATAAAGGGTGTGGTCTGACGCCAGCCATTAGTCACTTTGATAAATGCTCGATAAGAGGGGGGTAGCCTTACACCCAATCGCGCCTCAGTACGAGAAATATCTGCTTCTGTCGCACCGGGATACCCAAGCCACCCAGATTTTCGCACCTCATCAGGTAGTTGCTGTGCTACCTCAGTATCAGAATCTATAAAATCTCGACTCCACTGCCTCAGAAAGCTCTCCCAGTCGAACGTGCTCATGGCCAGAATGATGGTTAAACAACTTGAAGTAAGGGAACCTCAACAAAGGTTGATAGTGCAAATGCACCCTGGAAGGTAATGAGTACCTGTAGGCGATATAGCCCTGATGTTAAACTGGCCGCAGGCAGGGACGATGTATACAAAGTTTGATTATCGACCAGCGGTAACGGTTGAGCTTCACTCAGCAATTCTAAGCTATGGGGAGGCGTCAGCCTTTTAGTAAAGCTTTGGAGCAAATAGCTCTTGGGCGACTGAGGCGTTTCTGTGAGGGCTGAACCAACCAACTCAAAAGTAATCTCTAACGTAAAGGGTTCACCACTGCGAATAAGGCTGGGAATATGGGGCTGAGTAAGCTCAATGCCAATCGGGTTACCATTTTTAGGCGGTTGAAACAGCCTGATTGCGTTAATCTCTGCTGTGATAGGGCTCTCGCTTGGCACGTCTGTTAAAACAGGGCTGGGGGTTAAAGGGGCTGGGGTTTGGGCTAAGATCCACCGCGACCAGGCCAGCTCTTCAACGTTAGACCATTGTTGAGTCCGATCAGTTTCTACATGCCGGACAATGATTTGGCGTTCTACCTGGTTTTGAATCCGTCTGGTTTGGACCTCCACGGTGAATAAGCCTGACGTGCTCCACTCTGCTGCCGTTGAGGCATCGACCGGAGCATTAGTAGGCTTAGCGTCAACCGGCTGAACCGTTTGCTCGGGAGCTGTTTCTGCAATTTCGGCCTCAGCAGCTTCAGCTTCGACAGCTTCAGTTTCGACAGCTTCAGTTTCGACAGCTTCAGTTTCGGCAGCTTCAGCCTCGGCAAATTCAGTTTCAGCAGCTTCAGTCTCGACAGCTTCAGTCTCGACAGCTTCAGTCTCGGTAGCTTCAGTTTCACCTGCGATGATCGCTTGGGCTTGTTCAATCCAGCCGATAATCTCTTGCTGAGAGACTGACTGGTTTTCTCGCCTGAGCATAGATTCGATCTCTTCGATGGAGGCAGAGGCAAGAGCCTCAAGGGTGCTAATGTCGAGATCCTCCTGCAGGATTTCCTGCCTGACAGGGCCAATGCCCTTGATTTGAGTTAAATCATTGTGAGCGTTGCCCTCGGGGGATTCGCCGCCTACTCCAGTTGTCTCTGATGTCATGATTGCTACACTCCGTGAGTAGCCTCAGTCAAAATTTTTCTAAAGCGCTTTGGGATATGACTAAGGGAGAAGAAACTGCAGGCACTAGTAACCTGCATGTTAACGATCTTCTTGGGTACCTCAAGAAGCCCTTAGTTTAGTTGCGTCTTAACCTGTCGCAATGGTCTACGGAAGGGGACCTTCGTAGAACTGATTGCGCCACTCGCCGATATAGCCATAGCCATAGATATACTTGCCACAGTCGATGCGGGTCGAAGGACCGACCTCAACCGTTGCGGCGAGCTGGTAAAAGCCAGGGTTTACACCCACGGCGGCAGGGGTCGTATTGGTGCGAATCCAATAGACAAACTGATCTTTGACAGTGGTAATGCTGACGGCGATATCCCGCTCAGCGGCAGCCCCACCAAAGCCCTCAAAGTGGAATTTTGCGGTTACTTTAGTCCCTAAGCACATCAGCAATCGAGAAAGCGGACTGCGATCGAATCTCACAATCAGACCAACCTGCATCGTTTCATTGAGATTCACAATGTAGGGAGACTGACCAGGGCTGACAATCCAGGGAAAGGGTGGGTTACCTGCTAGCCCGACCGCGTAAAGGTAATACAGCTCAAACTGGGATGCCCCTAAAATTTGTCTGGCGTAAGTTTCGGTGCTAGTGTACTGAGGAAATTCCTGCCCGGCCCGGCTTTTTAAGAGTTCAGCAGATGGTTCAGGAATCTCAGCTACAGGAACAATGTCGGAAGTAATTTCCATAAGTGATTCTGCAGTGGTCATAACAGTTGTCCTCACTGTTGAAATTGTTGATGGACTGTGAAAACCAAGACAACAAAGATACTCAACCAGAGCAATGATAGGCCCAGCGATTGATTACATTTTGCTGAGGTTTGTCACCTGATTGCATCATGGCAAGAACACGCAGGGTTTTAAATTCCCCCAACAGGATACCTAAGCTAAATCTTAACCATTGGGTTATAGGAGAATTTATTTAGGGGTGTCTGGAGGTCATTCTATTCTACGAACACCATAGGTAGCGTATTTGCAGGGTAGTCATCCTTAGCGATAGTGCTTTGTAGGTAAAGGGGCCTGCTAGTGCGTTTGAACTTGCTCAAAATGCTGGCAAACAGTCTGCTAAATTTGTCGAAAACAGCATCTCTTAGTAGTTACAGCCATAGGCTTTATTAAAAAGCGACGGATAAAAGAGGTCTCAGAGGGGGTACCCCCAAGGGATAATAAGCAGTATCAAAAGGTTAAGGAAATCCGGACAATTTTGTATTTCGTCACATTAGAATGTTGTGTGAAGGCAGGATACTTACATGCAATTTGCAACCCCACAAAAGGTTCAGTTTCTAAGCCGACTAGCCAGCTATTGTGATGGCCAAGGGGGGGTGACTGAGCAAATATCTATGCCAGTGGATGGGGTGCCAGTGGATGGGGTGCCAGTGGATGAGAAATCAGTGGATGTAATCGAAACCCATATGTCCTGGGTGTTTTTAACTGAGCAGTTTGTCTACAAGTTAAAAAAGCCTGTCCGCTATGCGTTTCTCGACTTTAGTACGCTTGCGGCTCGATACCAAGATGTTCAGGCTGAGCTGCGACTCAACCGGCGATTGGCTCCCCAGGTTTATTTGGAGGTCGTTCCCCTAATGGTCAATCTACAAGGACAATTGCAGTTGGGGGCAGGCACCAAAGTTATTGACTGGCTGGTAAAAATGCGTCGGCTACCTGCAGACGGCATGCTCGATGTTGCGATCAAGACAGGCACGGTTGAGGAGCCAGACCTGAGTCGGATTGTGCAACATTTAGCCAAGTTTTACCAGGCATTGCCCCCTGTCGAGCTGTCTGCAATGGACTACCGATGTCAGCTCAAGTCAGATCTGCAAACAACGCTTCAGGCGCTCATGCGTTATGCCAATGGCCTGCCGGGCAACTTGGTGAGCTGTCTGCTCAACGAGCTGATTTTGTTTTTGAAAGCTGAGCCTGAGATATTCAACGACCGTATTCGTCAGGGCAAGGTGATCGAGGGCCATGGTGATTTACGACCTGAGCACATCTGTTTGAAGCCCGATATTACTGTTATTGATTGCTTAGAGTTCAACCCATCTCTGCGTGTGCTCGACTGTGTTGATGAGCTGGCCTTTTTGGCACTGGAGTGTGAGCGTCTAGGTGCGGCCTGGGTCGGTGACCAGATTCTCGAACTCTACTATCGGACTGCCCAAGATGCGCCGCCAGAGCGCTTGATTGGGTTTTATAAAGCCTATCGAGCCTGTCTGCGGGCAAAGCTGGCGATCTGGCATATGCAGGAGCCCGGGCGACTGGAGGCAGCCGATTGGTTTGAGCGGGCTCGGACATACTTATACCTGGCGGAGAAATACCTGCCAATCCACTCTACCTTTCGGGAACGCCAAGTATGAAACACTCACCTAAAGAGATACCCCATTCAAAGCGCTGGGGGTGTCCTACAGCTGACCAGCGTGTCTTGACGATGGGATATCTCCTAATATCTTTGGGGATTTTGATTGGCTTATCAACACGACTGCTCGCGGTGTTTCAATATGTAACATTTGATATTGGTCCTGACCCAGACCAAATCAGAGATGCCTTTGCGGTGATGAATATGTGGAGAGGTGATCTGCCTACGTTGGGCCCCCAGGTTAGTACTGTCGGCAGGCACCATATCTTACCTTTGTACTATTATCTTTTTTTCCCTTTTACACTTTTAGGCCCTAATCCAATATTTCAAGCCCTCCCTAACGCGCTATTTTCGTTTTTGTCAATTCCACTATTTATCTATCTGATATATCAGCTACTGGAAAGGATTGAAAAATCAAAAAGAATTTTTCTAAGTGGCTTGGGCGGCTTTTGGTATAGCCTTCTTTATGGAGATATCTTTATTAGTAATTTTCAATGGAATCCCAGTTCAATACCCTTTTTTATAATGGTTTTAACTTTGCTCTTTAAGTTACAGATGCAAGGTAATTTTTCTTTTGCTATTCAAGCATTGTTGTGGACTGTGTATGGAGCCATTCTGGCAATTATAGTCAGTCTACACTCTTCGACGCTATTTGTGATGCCGGTTGTTTTTGCTGTCACTTCCTCAATATTTATCTACGATGCTATTAAGAGAAAACGCAAATTTTTACTAGTATCTTTTCCTTTTGTTAGCATCTTGTCGGCTCTCATTACATTGACTCCATACTGGATTGGCGAAATTGGCCGAAATTTTAACAATACAAAAGCAATTCTGAGGACTATATTTGAGACGAGTCGTCAATCTGATGAAAATATCTTGATTAGTATATATACCAAGATTAGCAACCTTTTTCTTAGCTATATTATGATTGCCCAACAGGCTTACTTCTGGAATACATCATGGTTATACCTAATAATATCTATTACATTTCTATCTTTGGTGACTGGATGGGGGCTCTTTAAGTTCAAAGGAAACAGACATATTTGGTTAATGTGGTGTTCTCTGTGGGCCGTATTTCTCCTTGCTGCTTCGAATATTAATCCAATAGAGACGCCCTTTTACTACAAATTACTGCTCCTGTTTGCACCGATTGTGTTCACCCTATCTTCTCTTGCCTATCTAGATTGTTCGCCAACTAAGAAAAAAATATTCTCATGCTTAATTGGGCTTTTTATTTTTCTCTCGGTTGCTAGTAATTTGTTTTATGATTACCGCTTTATGGTCAGCAAGTATGGCCCAGAGCGCTTAGTCAATACAGCAGATATCATTCAGATCATGAATCAACTACCCGCTCGCTCAACTATTTGCGATCCCAGAATAGAGCGTAAAAGGGAAGTGAATAATCAATATAACTACATCGACACATACATAACCCACAAGCGGATAAGCCTTTTATCTGAGTGTCAGCCTGGTAACTTTGTCATCCACCCCAAAAGGAACATGCTCATTAAAAATAATGTTCTCAATGAGAATAATTATGAAGGCGCTTATTTTGTTAGATTGATATCCCCACCCACAGTAAACTTATTTCCTGTTTTTAAGGTTGCCGAAAATGGCCCAATCGTAAGACGGGCCGAGCTTTTTTCAGAAGTAGATACCGCCGATGTCTATCGCTTAGAGGAGTAGGTTGCTAACAGCTCCACCAGTGAGCCACCGCTGTGGAGCCTGTGGATGGTTTCGGCGAACAGCGGTGTGGCGTCCAGGATGGTAAGTTTGTCTTTTACATCACCTGCCGTTAGACGGAAAGGGGCAATGGTGTTGGTAATGATAATCTGGTCGAGATCTGGGGTGGCCAAAATCTGATTAGAGGCGGGGGTAAAGACACCATGGGAGGCGGCTGCGTAGACTTTGATCGCCCCTTGCCGACGACATGCCTGAGCGGTGCGAGCCAGGGTTGTGCCGCTGCTGATCAGGTCGTCGATAATAATGGCAATGCGCCCTTCAATATCTCCGGAAATTCGATCGCCGGAGACCACTCCGGCACTGCGATATTTTTCGGTGAAGGCAATGAAAATCTCTCGCTGTAGCTTTTCGCTGAGGGTTTGGCGAAAGGCCTCGGCTCGTTTGATGCCGCCAAAATCGGGGGAAACCACAATGCTCTTATGGTTACCCACAAGGGTAGCAAAGTGCTGAACAAAGAGATTTTTGCCCTCCAGATGTTCGGTGGAGCATCGAAAGGCATTTTGAAACGCGGCCAGATTGTGGACATCCAGGGTGACGATGAGATCGCACCCCATCGCCTCAAACAGGTAGGCAATATACCGGGTGGTGACCGGGTCGCGAGACTTGGTCTTGCGGTCCTTACGGGCATAGCCAAGATAGGGGACTAGGGCGGTCACCCGCCTGGCAGATGCATCTTTGAGAGCCCCGATAAAAAAGAGCAATCGACAGAGTTTATCATTGACGCTGGCCCCTGGCTCACTGTAGAGCGACTGAAGCACATAAACATCCTGCCCACGCACATTGATCAGCGGTCGAGCCTTGTGTTCCCCATCTTCAAAGTCCCTCTCCTCATAGGGACTTAGCCCAATTCCCAGGTGTTTAGCCACGTTCTCACCGAAGGCTTGGCTGGTGATTAGGCTAAAGAGCTTGAAGGTCTCATCATTCATGGGGTGCCTCCCATTGAGCTGACTGGATAAGCTGAGCGGCTAGCGTAACTGAAAAATCTGAGGAAGTCATGAAGGGTGCGACGGCGCTGCGTTAATCTCCTCATAAAGTCCTCAGATTGTTTTCCTAGGGTGGAGAAATACAAGAGGCTTGGGTCGATGATGTAGGGCGCATTGTCTACCTATCTTGCTCGCGAGGATAGATTCCCCTATTGCAGGTGGCTGGGGTAACCCCCCAGGCGGTCTCTACCTATGGGTACTTACCACGATCGGCCTGAGGTGGTGCGCGTCAAAATTAAAACCGTGGGGGATGAGATGGCCTTAGGACAAGGTTAGGAGGTGAACGTTATGAAAACTCGATTTCGCGATCGCACCCAGGCAGGGCGACAACTGGCCACCCAGCTCAACGCCTATGCCAATCATTCCGATGTGATTGTGTTAGGGCTACCCAGGGGCGGTGTACCTGTTGCTTATGAGGTAGCCCAGGCTTTGAATGTACCGTTAGATATCTGCCTGGTACGCAAGTTGGGGGTGCCCGGACACAGAGAACTGGCGATGGGGGCCATTGCCTCGGGAGGGGTGCGGGTCCTCAATTATGACGTGATCAGCTTGCTGGCTATTTCTGAGAAAATGCTTGAGCATGTCGCGGCCCGCGAACTGCGGGAACTGCAGCGACGCGATCGGGCCTATCGGGGCGATCGACCCCAGCCAGAGATTTGCGATCGCACAGTCCTTTTAGTTGATGACGGTTTGGCAACCGGGGCGACGATTCGAGCGGCGATTGCGGTGTTGCGCCTCCAGCAACCCAAACAGATTGTGGTAGCAGTACCCGTTGCTCCCATCGCCGCGTGTGAAGCGCTAGAAACGGAGGTTGATGCGGTGGTGTGTTTAGCCACTCCTGAGCCCTTTTATGCCATTGGCCTTTGGTATGAGAATTTTGCCCAAACCACAGATGATCAGGTACGCGACTTGCTGTCCAGGCAATTAGCCGTTGCTCAGTAGGGATTGGCGTGAAAATAAAATGCTGGTCAGATTATGGAGGGTACTCCCATGAGAAACTCCACAAGAATGCTGAGAGAAACTGATAATACACGGTTAGTATCTGTAACCCATTGTAGGCGGGCATGACCCCATCGTGATCGACCTGAAGCGAGATGCCTTTGCCCAAATCTCCGCTGAGAAACATCTGGAGATTGTCCCCGGTGCCACCCACCTGTTTGAAGAACCCGGCACCTTAGAACAAGTCGCCCAGTTGGCCGGTCAATGGTTTCAGAGATATCTGAACCATGCTGCTGGTTTCTAACTGTGAATGTCTCCCTGGGGCATGATGGTGCCGGTCAAAGACGCCTCGCTGATGTCAGCCATCTCCAGATTTGCGCCGCACAGGTTAGCCTCACAGAGATTGACATCACACA
>JBCCRZ010000015.1:0-25676 GCA_039200855.1 Cyanobacteria bacterium P01_D01_bin.44
ATTTAAATTCTGCTTTATGGTGCGCACATCTCGGTCCTGGCTGTTCGGTTTCTCACTGCTTACAACGTTTGTGCTATCAGGTCAGCCCCTGACCTGGGCGCTCAAGTCCAGACTGATCGCGCAAGCACCTTCAACCTTTACCCTGCCGGAGTCAGTCCCGGATGGTACCACCGTTCGGATTGATGGCTCCTCCAGCATGGAGGTGATTAACCAGTCGCTCGAGACCCAGTTCGAAGAGCGCTATGATGGCACCACCGTAGAGCTATCGGCCAATGGCAGTGACGCCGCCCTGCAATCATTGCTAGACGGTGACCTTGAGCTGGCGGCGATTGGTCGTCCACTCACCGCAGACGAAAAGGCCCAAGGGTTGCGCGAGGCCTTAATCAGTCGAGAAAAAATTGCCATTGTCGTCGGCCCTGATAGCCCGTTCGACGAAAACCTGACCTTTGAGCAGTTTGCTCAGATTTTTCGGGGGGAAATCACCGACTGGTCAGAGGTGGGGGGTGAACCAGGCGAAATTCGGTTCGTAGACCGTCCTGAGAGTAGTGATACCAGGGCTGCTTTTGAAAATTATCCCGTTTTCCAAGACGCTCCTTTTGAGACCGGGGCTACGGCTGATCCGGTCAACGCGGATGAGACCCGAGCGGTGATTGAAGCCCTGGGTGATGACGGGTTGGGCTATGCGATCGCATCCCAGGTACTCGACAACGAGAGTGTCAAAATTGTGCCCATGCACAAGACCTTACCCGACGATCCGCGCTATCCGTTTTCCCAGCCGCGTGGCTATGTCTACCTGGGTGAGCCTAGCCCAGCTGTCCAGGCATTTTTAGGATTTGCAACCAGTCCAGACGGTCAAGCGGCGGTGGCTGAGGCTAGAGAGACTGAAGCGGTTGAGGCCGGTGGGACTGCCCCGGTAGAAGAGTTAACCGCAATCAGCCCGGATGGGGAGATGACCGCCCGTATCACTGATTTGGGGCAGATCATCCTAGAGGATGCCAGTGGTGCAGAAATTTCTGCGCTTGCTGGGATTACGGGCAGCATCGCCGCGTTAAAGTTCAGTCCAGATAGCCAGTCATTGGCCTTGGCCACCGAGGATGGCACGATCCAGGTGTGGGGCATCGACGGTCGTCCCTTGGGTGATCCTTTCACTGTGGATGCGCCGACACCTTTAGATTTTCAGTTTACAAACGACAACAAAGGGATCGCTTTCACGGGGGCAGAGGGGCCTCAGCTATTTGATTTTCAAGGCAATCCGCTAGCGACGGCGGGGCGACGGATTCCATTTTGGTGGTGGCTGTTACCCCTCGCACTGTTGGGCTTGTTAATGTGGGCGCTGTTGCGGGGGCGCGAGCAAGAGCAGCCCGCTTCGACTGCAGCGGCGACCCCGCCTGAACCAGACATTGGGCCATCCGGTAATGCGTCTGCGGAGACGCCCGAGGTCGCCACGGTGACGCCCCCTGATCTGGGGCCTGATCCGGCCGTATTAGATGGGGCAGAGCCGCAGCTATCATCCCGTGCCCACACCGTGATCAATGGAGATCGGGAGCATCCTTTTTCGTTTACGGGAGCTGATGCCGGGTTGGCGGCAGGGGTAACCGGAGGTTTAGCCGCAGGGGCCATGGCCCTGGGTCGAGAGTCCGCCGAGGAGCCGGATATGTCGAACCTGAGTCTGGACGTTCCTGAGACAGAAGATGCCCTACCTTTGGTCGAAGTTGGCAAAGATGCGACGCTAGAGTCAACCGCTGAGCCAGCCATGATGCCAGACCCACTGGTTGAAGAGCCTGTGGTTGAGGAGCCTGTGTCCGAGCAGCCTGTTGCTAAGGACTCTGGCAGTTTTGACCTGGGAGCAGCTGCCATCGCAGGCGGCACCGCCTTAGGCGCAACTGCGGCAGCGGCTCAACTGGGTCTAGATCGCCGTCCGATGCCGGGGGATGCATCTGACGAGCAGTCAGCGGTTGAGGCTGCCAAATACGATGCCGGGGCTGAGGAACTCGACATGGAGACCCTGGCAACGGTGGACGAAGGGCTGAGCGATTTACCCGACGGCTATGGCGAAAGTCGCATTGTTTTGATGCCCCGCGATCCGCAATGGGCCTATACCTATTGGGATGTCCCCGGCGAGCATCGAGAAGCGGTGCGGCGTCAGGGCGGGCGGCAGCTAGCACTGCGTCTCTATGACGTGACCGACCTTGATTTAGAGCATCAGGCCCCCCATAGTTTGCAGCAATATGACTGCAATGAAATGGCCCGCTCCTGGTATTTACCGATTCCGGTTAGCGATCGCGACTATGTGGTCGAAATCGGTTACCTGGCAGGTAACGGCGACTGGTTGATGTTAGCCCGGTCGGCCCCAGCCCACATTCCGCCAGTCTACCCCTCCGATTGGATTGACGATCGCTTTCTCACCCTCGACTGGAACGAAGACTTGAAGGGCAAAACCTTTGCCACCCTAAAGCGACCTGTCGTCGCGGCGAAAGTTGGAGACTATCCGATTCACGATGCAATTTTTGACCAAGCTCAAGGGACCGAAGCCATGCGAGTTGCCGGGTCCCTGTTTGGCTCTATGCAGCAGGTTCCTGAGCAGGCCGTGAGCTCCTTTGTCTTTCCCTCGGGGATGGGGGTCCTGCCAACGGTGTCTGGGATGTCCGGGGTCGGCTTCTCGGCGTCAGCGCCTCCGCTCCGGCCTCGCAAGTTTTGGCTGGTAGCTGATGCTGAGCTGATTGTCTATGGCGCGACTGAGCCCGATGCCACAGTCACGGTGGGTGACCGGGTGATTGAGCTCAACCCAGATGGCACCTTCCGTTTTCATATGTCCTTCCAGGATGGGATGATCGACTACCCCATTCAGGCGGTTGCTGCTGATGGTGAGCAAGCTCGCTCTGTGCACATGGAGTTTGAGCGAGAGACCTCTAACCGTAATACCAACACTCAAGAAGACGCCATAGAAGACTGGTTTGATGAGTGGTTCTCAGCCGACTAGACGACTAGCCCATAACTTTGGGGCATCTTGCAATCGCCTGACTTAATGTTTCTCGTCGAATCGGTTTGCTAAGGTAGTCATCCATGCCTGCGGTGAGACAGCGGCGACGGTCTTCAACGGTGGCGTTTGCGGTCATCGCAATAATCCACGGCTGAGATATTTGGGTGCCCAGTTTGCGAATGCGGCGGGTGGCTTCCAGGCCATCCATCTCTGGCATCCGCATATCCATAAAGATAATGTCGTAGGTGGTGTTATAGATGTTCTCGATCACCTCCGTGCCGGTTGAGAGCACCTCTGACTCATAGCCCAGCATTTCTAACATACGCTGGGCCACTCTTTGGTTAACCCGATTATCTTCAGCAATCAAAATTTTGAGGGAAGCCGTTGACGACAGGCGTGGGTTGAGGCTTGTTTCTTGTTCTGCGCCCACAGTGGATGGCTCGGTTGGGGTCAGCTCAGCTAGACTGCTGGCTGCTGCGAGCGCTGAGGGATCAGGTTGTTGCGCGACGATGGAGGCCGCATTGTCGATTGCTATAGAGGGCTCAACCAGCTGAATCAGGGCTCGGTACAGCGTAGCTTGCTTGACAGGTTTCCAAAGCAGGACGGTATTATGGGGCCAAGTCTGGGTAGATTTATTTTTCAAGGTTGACAAGACAATAATCGGGAGCTCTGGATTGTCGGTTGATTGACGCAGGGCTTCGATAGCACTGACGTTATCAATCTTCGACACCGTCTCATCTAAAATGACACCATCAAACTGTTGTCCCTGTTGAATCAGTACCAGAGCCTCGGCAATACTTCGGGCGATTAGACTCTGAATCGATAAGGTCTCTAACTGCCAGGCGAGGCCTGTGCATCGTATTCTAGTTTTATCAATGATTAACCAGTGCGTGCCTTGCCAGGTGCGGAGAGTGTCTGGCGGAGGTTTGTGTACTGCAGTTGGCTCAGCCATGGTTCGCATCGTAAACGAAAACAAACTACCCTGCCCTAGCTGGCTTTCAACCCAGAGTTTCCCCCCCATAGATTCGGTCAGGCGTTTGCTAATCGCTAAGCCCAACCCAGTGCCCCCATACTTCCGCGTGGTCGAAGCACTCACCTGGTTAAAGGGTTGAAACAGCTGATTTATGCGCTCAGGGGGGATGCCAATTCCCGTATCCCGCACTGAAAATTGCAAGGTAAAGTGTTCTAGCGGGTCGCTATGGATTGGGTGGTTGCTTGCGGATGCCGCAGTTCGAGCGGCATCAGGCGACAACCTGACATAAAGGTCTATCTCTCCATTGTCTGTAAATTTAACGGCATTGCCCAACAGATTTATCAAAATTTGACGCAGTCTTACGGCATCACTCGATATCACCAGGGGGATGGTCGGATCAATCGCGTAGGCCAGCTCTAGATTTTTCTCAATGGCTCTTGGGGCAACAATATCAAAACTTTGCTCAATGCAGTTGCGCAGATTAACAGGCTGTTTTTCAAGCACTAGTTTGTTGGCCTCAATCTTAGAAAAATCGAGGACGTCGTTGACCAGCGCTAAAAGGGTCTGGCTGCTGTTGTGAATGGTGTCGGCAAATTCACGCTGCTGGGCACTGAGCTGGGTCTCTTGGATCATTTCTGAGACCCCAATAATCGCATTTAGAGGGGTGCGAATCTCATGGCTCATGGTGTTTAGAAATTCTCCCCGAGCCTGCAAAAGGGCATTGCTGCGGAGCCGGTCGTTGAAGGCCAGACTGCCCTCGATCATGGCAAACAGCATCAAGGGCGAAATCACCGGTAATGCGTAGTTGTAATGCAGGGCTCCCCAGCACACGACAACCCAGCCACCCGACATCAATAGCCACAGACCTAATTGGGTGGGGAAGTTGCGACCCTGCAGGAGCCAGCTAACTAAGGGGCCAGTAACTAGTAGGCCAAAGATAATGGCGAGTTTATGGGGTAACCGCAACCAATTTTGCTGCAGGAGGTTATGCAAAACAGCCGCGTGGGTGTAAACATCTCCGATGGGTTGTTGCTCATCAAAGGGAGTGAGCATCTCACTAAATCCGGTGGCGGTCGCACCCACCAAGACAATTTTTCCGTTAAAAACGCTGGGGTCGGTTTGGCCCGAAATCGCATCCACTAGACTGACATAGGTCAACTCTGAGGCTGGACCCGGC
This sequence comes from Cyanobacteria bacterium P01_D01_bin.44, assembly GCA_039200855.1. GTDB lineage: Bacteria > Cyanobacteriota > Cyanobacteriia > Phormidesmidales > Phormidesmidaceae > SIO4C1. Next base: position 5,131 of record JBCCRZ010000015.1, read on the forward strand.
CAGTTGATCAAAAGCTCCTCTTTTTCACTGGGGATCGAAACAATTTCTGACACCAAACTATAAGCTTGTGCAATCGCGATACTAAAGGCAGGGGTGTCTCTATCACTAATGACAATACTCCGGGTCAGTGCTCTGCTATCGGCAAACTGCTGAATGTGGCCAATTGCGATCGCATTGTCCATCAGCGGTGGTGTGGGCACAATGGGCAACTGATCGCCGCCCCAGGCTTGGGCTAAAACCACCCCACTGTGTACGGCCATCGCCTTTGCTAGGGCGATGTCATCTGGGCTGGGCTCTGCTAACAGTAAATCAAAGGCGACGATCGGAGCATTGCTATCAGTGAGTGTCTCTAAGAGCTTGGTATAGTAGGATCGAGGCAGTGGGAACTGCTCCAATTCACGAAAGCTTTCGTCATCGAGGCCCACAACCACAATCCGCTCATCCCAAGCTTGTGAGCCACGCCAGCGGATCAGCTTGCTCAGGGTCAAATTTTCTAAGGGTGCCCAAGCTCCCAGCTCAAATAGACCAATCACCAGCCCGCTCATTAATAGACCGGGCAAAAAAGGCTTGGCTCGTTTTAAGGGTTTTAGGCGATTACGGAACCACCAGTTCATAGACCTGCTCTGTGCCTAAAGGTGTGATTACAGCTGCCTGCACTCTTCGGTCATCCGATAAGGGAACTTGCACATCAAATCCACCTGCTTCATCGGTGGACTGGACTTCATCATTGATGACTAACAGGTTGACCTTATCAGTTGAGCCAACAATTTCTACAACCCGGTTTCCGTCGACAGTGGCTGTTTGTAAGACATTGACTATCAGGGTGGGGTCATCTCGCAGGGGTTCTGGGGGTTGCGGTGGCTCACCTGGCTCAATCAAGGTCTGAAATCCTTCTGGCACATCAACGCTGACGCCCTGTGCCGATGAAACAACACGGCCTTCTAGAGTTGCGACCCCAGTGATGCCATCCGGCTTTACGGCCACTCCAAACTCAGTCCCTCGCACCCCACTAACACCCGCTGGGGTGCGGATATTTAATTCCGAATCACGGTGGGTAAAGGGCCTCACTTGTAAACGAGCTTGCCCTCTAAGCACGGTGAGATCGGTGACTCGCCCGCCGCTGCGGTTAGCCCGCAGCTGCGTGATGCGCACATCCGAATTTTCAGACACCGTGACAAAGCCCACGTTGGTATCGACCGCAAGCCGTGCGCTAGAGCGACGTCCAGTTCTGACGCCGTCACCGACTGCGTTAAGGCGTGCCCCAACTCTCGCCGTCTGGGTACGCCCGCTGCTGGTGTATTGCACATTGCCAGTTAAGGTCCTAAACTCTAGCCAACGATTGACTCGCACCGACAAATCACGAGCATCCGCTCGAGTAGCCAAGAAACAAACACTCACGACGGTTAGCCAGATACCTGGCATTTTGGGTTTGAACAAAGCAGCCTCCAAATATCGCACAGGAACACTACCCTATCAATATGGCCCAAATAGGTCATCCTAGCGATACCAAAGCTCTAAAGTACCTATAAAAAGCCTTGAAATTCAGTCAGATGGCCGAAAAAGTGCCAATGTCCGTAACATAAATCAGAAAAGTACACAAATCCCGGCAGTTTCTGGAACCCTCATATAGAAAACCATAGGGCTTCTAATTACCTACGCAAGCTGTGTCGATGGATTACCCGACCTCTAAACCCACTGTTGCGTAATGTTCTGGCCAGATGTTCTGCGTCTGAGCGATTGGCAAAGGCACCGGCCTGGAGGTATCGACCCAACCGTGAGCGGGTCAAATACGCATCTGTAATGCAAGGGCGAATCAGTTCCAGGTCAGTTTCATCTGCGCCCGGCAAGACAACCAAGTAAGGTTGCTCTGAGAAGTTGCCGATGCGGATGACACCGTCGCCGTCTTGAACTTGGCTGTTGAGCTGTTCAGGATTGAGCAAAAATTCGCAGGTTGGCTGTGCAACTGCTTCGAGAGATGCTGTGCCGCTTGAGATGACTGTGCCCAAACTCAGAACTAACTTAAACAGGCCAGTCTTAAACAGGCCAGTCAGCTTTGGTCGGCGTATTTGGAGCGTTTTTTTAACGTAAGGAAAGGACATAGGGGCGATTGAGCCGCTCTAACTGGGTGACTAATAAACTTAAGAATAAGCCTACATCGGTGACAACACCAGTCGATTCAATCGAGCCGCGATCGCTCAGCTTAGTGACCACTGCTGGGTTAATATCTACGCACACCATTTTCACCCCAGCAGGGGTCATATTACCGACCCCGATCGAGTGCAGCATGGTCGAAAGCATCAGGATCATGTCGGCCCCTTTTACCAGTCGGGCATAGTCATTTTGAGCCTTAATCAGGTCCATCTGCGTATCAGGCAAGGGGCCATCATCGCGGATGGAACCTGCTAGCGAGAAGTCTACGTGATGGCGCACGCATTCGTAGAAAATCCCTCGGGTCAGGACGCCCTGCTCGACGGCTTGAGCAATGCTGCCACAGCGCCGGATGGCGTTGATGGCTTTGAGGTGATGACGGTGCCCCCCCTGCACTGAGATGCCCCGCTGCATATCGACCCCCAGGGAGGTGCCCATCAGGGCTTGCTCAATATCGTGGACGGCGATCGCATTGCCCCCCAACAGGGCCTGCACATAGCCTTCGCGGATCAAATGACTCAGGTGACCGACGCCACCGGTATGCACCACCACTGGCCCAGGGACAACAACGATACGCCCCCCCTGATCCCGTAATTTTCGCATTTCCCAGGCGACCTGCTCGACAATCAGCTCCACCCGTCGTTCGCTGGAGACCCCTGCCCCCATAAAGCTAAACTCTTCGGTTTTGCGATCGCGACTGGTCGTCTTCCGCACCGTGCGAATTCCTTCTACACCCACAATAGCCTGCTCTGCGACTTGCAAATCGCGAATCAGACGACAGTCAGCCACAGCGCCCTCTGCAGTTTGATTGACCACAACCACACCATCCATGCGCTGATTTTGTACGCGCACCCACTCACCCTGCACGCGCACTTCGGTTGGATAAATCGTTGTACTGTAAAAATCATTGGGGGCGACCCCAACCTGATCGACGGGCTGAAGTTGAGCATCGCAGACCTCTTCGGGGAGCTGTAACGCCCCCAGGTCGATCAGCTGCGCCATGATGTCTTCCATGACCGCTTGGTCAGGGGCCGAAACTTTGACCTGGGCTGAAGACCGACTCTGCCGCTGTGCCCCAAGGTCAAAGTTTAAGACCTGGAAACTGCCGCCGGCCTCAACAATCACATCCAGAGTACGGTTGATTAACCCAGAATCCAGTAAGTGACCCTCCAGGGCAATGGTGCGACTCTCCACCGTGGCCGGTGCCGCGTGCAAATCGGGCCGCACGGGCTCCGTCACCCGCAGGGTGAGACATTTCGCAGCCCCCCCTGCTTTCAAAAACTCGGTCAGCGGGGTTTCTTTGACCTCAAATCCCACATCGACCAAGCGTTGCTTGAGCGATTCGCTGGCTTTGTTCATGACCACAATGCGATCGATATTGACTGCATTGCAGGCAAAATTTACCGCATCGTCTTCTTCGACCACAATCCGCTTATCGGCAGGCACCCGCATCTCGATCAGACGGTTAGAGTAGGCATCAAAAGCGTCTGGATAGTACAGCAGATAACCTTCGGTCAGCGGACAAAAGCAGGTATCCAAATGGTAAAACCGCTCATCCATCAGCCGCAGCGAGAGCACTTCTACATCGAGCCACTGGGCCACATAGCTATGGGCATCTAGCTCGGTGCGAAAGCCATAGCCTGCCCAGAGCATCCGCCCCTCGCGATCAAACAGGGCGTCCCCTGCACCCTCAAAAGGCAGATCCTTGGGCAGTTCATAGACGGTATGGCCCTGCTGCTCAAACCACTGCTTAAAGTGGGGTTCTTCCCCTTGACGCTCAGGATGCAAAAAGCGACTCAGCACCACTTTATCCCCCAATACCAAACCTGCGTTGGCCGTAAACACCATGTCTGGCCAACCGAGTTGAGGGTTTACCCGATCGACTTCAGCATGTTGGCCCAGGAGTTCGTACAGCCCCTGCCACTGCTCCTTCGCCAAATCCTTAGAAGACCGGTGGATATTCCCCTCCATCCAGGGGTTGATCACATAGTCAACGTCGTAGTAGCTCGGGGCACACATTAAAAAGCGAATTGCAGCGCTCATAGGACAGTCAGGTAGAGTTGTGTAATGGAAAGGGATTGTGCAGGTGAGATGTTTTTAACCGACACCCAATTCATCATTCTAAGCGCTGGTTGAGGGTTGAGCGCACAGAGAATAATGTATACCCCCTCTGAATTCACAGACCCTAAATCAAAATGCAACGCTTGGTAGGGGCAATGCGGCTGCAAAGCCTTTCAGGCATGGCTTCGCTTACCGCCCTCCGGCACCGGGGGCAACTCGCCAAAATTGACGATGAAGCATGTTGTATTGGTTTCCCGTCAAAAAGTCCTGACATTATAGGCGGTTGGTCTGGTTACGGTTGGCTGTTTGTCAATGCCGTCAAGAGAGTTAAAAGCGTTTTGCGCACTGTTGCGTGGGCATAGGCGGTTTGAGGGTGAGGGGGCTGCCCCAATTTCTGAAAGTGGGGGCGTTCGTCATAAATCTCCCCCCATCGGACATTCACCTGTCTCGAAAATTCGAATAGGATCTCTTCGCTATCGAGGATTGAGGTCAGAATTTTGCACAGGGCCGTGCATGGCTCATCTAAGTGCTGGCTAACCCGGACATCCGTTTTGACCCAGATTTTGAGGACAGGCTCAAGGGCACCTTGGGAGTCTTGAAGGTGCTCGGCAATCAACAGATTAATGTGCGCAATCGCGCGCAGCGGTCTGGGAATCGTGGATTCACCTTTGAGAAAACTGGCCCCCTCTCGACCGATGGCCTCTGCCAAAGAGAATTTGCGATCGCGCCTTAACACCTCACCCAGAAAAGTCTCGAAATCATCTTTGCTCTGGCTTGGAGCCTGGGCTGCCCCCCTTTCCTCAACTCGATCAAAAATAGCTTGGGCCGGTTGAGGCAGATCGTGGGTTTGCGCTGGACAGAGAGTGGGCTCGGCGCAGGTATAGAGGCTACAGCCCCAATAACTGGAGTGAGGGACACAGGGTCCTTGCCAACCCAACCGCCGCAGTTCTTGAGCGATCAGTCGATGGCTGATGCTATGGCCCACTAGCGCAACAGAGCCGACTCGACTGGCCTGCTCAATCAGATAGTGGGTCGCCGTCAGAATGTGAGCTTGACGCGTTTGCTTAGACGCTGTGCCGATCAGCGCATCCAACCGCCGTTGTATCCGGGCCATAAAGGCCCATACCCAAAACGGCAGATGTATCACCTTGGGTAATTTGGGCTGCTCAAACTCAGGCTCTCGAAAGATTGAGCTGCGGGTAATCGGCCCCAGGGGCTGTAATCGGCGGGCTGACTGAGCGGCTCGGGGCAGATCGCTGGTCAACAACAATCCGTTAGCGTTTTGGATGAGTGCTTTTGTCGGCGCAGGGGGCCATGACGTTGGGCACAACTCTGACCGCTGGTAGGCCATAATGCACTGCCAAAACGCATCCCCATTAACCCAAGTTGGAAAGGTAAACTTGGGCCGACCATGGCGAATCAAAATGATCTGCATTGAGAAAATATTTTAGAGCACACAAGATGAAATTTCTGGCTTTTTGATATTACCCTGGCAAGGGTAGCGCCGCTGTCATCAGGAGCCCATGACCATAATCAAAGCCTATGCAGTCCATGAAGCTGACGGTCAGCTTGAGCCCTTTGAATATGACCCCGGTGCCCTGGACGCCAAAGACCTCGAAATTGTCGTCGAATATTGCGGCGTTTGCCACAGTGACCTCAGCCTGCTCAAGAACGAGTGGGGCCTCTCAGCATTTTTTCACTGCTGCACTGTCTATCCCTGCACTGTCTATCCCTGCACTGTCTATCCCTGCACTGTCTATCCACAGCATACTTATCTGGCCCCCTTGCCCTCCTGGGAGGGCTGCCCATAGGGCAGGGTAGGTTCGGCACCTGTTGCAATTGCCGATCACCCCACCGTGATGCCTTGCCCGTAGCACTGATCTACTGACCCTGACCAAACAAAATCTTTTTGGCCTCGTCGCTCATAGTTTTAGACGTATTTACCTCCTGAGCTTTTGCATAGGCCCTCACCACAGCCGGGCGAGCCTGGATCACTTCAAACCAGCGTTTCAGATTCGGGAAATCGTTTAAGTTTTGCCCCTGTCGCTCGTAGGGCACAATCCACGGATACATCGACATATCCGCAATCGAATACTCCCCAGCGACAAATTCACGGTCTGCCAGTCGCTTGTCTAACACCCCGTAGAGGCGGGCGGTTTCTTTGACATAGCGATTGATCGCATAGGGGATTTTCTCAGGGGCATACTGTGAGAAATGGTGATTTTGCCCCAGCATCGGCCCCAGGCCTCCCATCTGCCAAAACAGCCACTGCATTGTTTCGGTTTTGGCGCGCAGGTCGGTAAGCAGAAATTGCCCCGTTTTCTCGGCCAGATACTGCAAAATGGCCCCAGATTCAAACACGCTAACCGGATCGCCACCATCAGCCGGAGCCTGATCCACAATGGCGGGAATGCGATTATTAGGAGATATTTTCAGAAACTTGGGCTGAAACTGGTCGCCTTTGCCAATGTTGATCGGGTAAATCGTGTAAGGAAGCCCGGCTTCTTCTAGAAAAATAGTGATTTTGTGCCCGTTGGGGGTGGTCCAGTAGTAAAGGTCAATCATAATTAGTTCAATTGTGCGAAATGTCCGAACTATATTAGCGCGGCTGCTTGAAAATGACTGTCTGGGTGATCACGATTGGGGGCTTAACCCCAGAAGTGTCTTAACCCTGGAAGTTTGGAGCCCCGCGGTGAGACAATAAACTCAACATAATAGGAGTTTATTTATGTCAGATACTAATGCAACCCTGGGTGCGGGTGGTGTTGATGCCGCGATCGCAAAAGGTCTCGACCTCGACGGCTCCCCTATTCCCCCAGCCAAGCTTGATTTGTACAACACCGTCATGGCTAAAGAGGCGGGGCGTCAGCGCAGCGGCGTGACCAATACGATGCGATCGCGCATTGTCCGCATCGGCGCAAAGCATTATTCCCAGGCCGATCTCGAAGCCATGCTTAAAACCGCTGATTTTGCGCCGCTCAAAGCTAAAGAGATTGCATTTTATTACGGTCCTAAGGAATAACGCCCTTTGACCCATGTAGCAACTAAATAACCTGTCTTCAGACACCCCGAGCGGCTAAGCCAGTTGCGTTAGTGGCAGCTAACACCGAACTAACGGCGAAACAGTACCTATGGGGGGACTGGAAAGCTTTACTCCTTAGGTTAAGGTTGGGTTAAGAAATTGGGTATAATGGGACACCAATGCTGGAATCATCCTAAATTGGGGTTCCCTGGAGTTTGAGGCAATCTGCCTCTGATGAACCCTAATCTATTCAGAGCAGTAAAACTATGAATACATACGATAAAAACCGTTTTCTATACACTCGTAGCACTTACCACGGCAACTTTACGCCAGATAAGATGGTCTTCAACGCAAACTTGCAGGAGTTTTCGCAGCGAGTCGGCTACATTAGTGCCCTGGAGACGGGGGGCAAGTTAGCCTCTGATGAGGCCTATCAGCAGGTCAGATCGCTCTGGAAGCAACTCAAACGTAGTTATAAAACCCTAGACCTGGAAGCTTAAGTCATCTCAACACGGCTTTCCAGGGTTCGACCTTTGACCTTGGCCACATCCAGATCTTTGGTTTTGTCCATAGATAAAAACTTAAGGACTCAAACTGGATGTGGTTTATCAACAAATAGCCCACGGCATGCCGTGGGCTATTTGTTGATATTAAATTTTGGAATAGATTAGCAGGGCACCACAAGATTAATGTTGTCCTTGAAAGACAGCGGGAATTAGATGAGCTGGGTTTAACCCAGGTTTTTAGTCAAGATGCTAATGGTTTGTTCACCATAGCGATTGGGAATCATGTTGCCGATCACCTCCCCGGCGCGATCGCAATGGGCTGGAGTGCTCCAGCTATCAATTTGGGCAAATCCGCGCCGATGCAAATTTTTGATAGTTTCCACTACATCGGTTTCGTCACCAATGAGCAAAATTTTGACTGCAGGACGCACGCTATTAGCTCCGCTAGTGTGGTTAGCGGCAAGACTTTGAGTAACTGTCATGGGATGGCTCTACCGAAAAAAACAGTGAAAATGAGATCATGCGCTTCTGCGTAACTTAAGGCACGAGATCGGGCGAAAAGCCATATCCAACCTGCATGATACTACTAGTTGATCTATCTAGCTGAAAGCTGATCCCAAGGCGATCACTTTTTACAATAGACTCCCTACAAAAACGCTGGGGCAGGGGTTCTCAAAATGGTGGAATTTTCCAGCAAATCCCCTTGGGGACAGGCTTGCGCGGCGGGGGCAATGACCCCAAAGCCTAGCAGTATCACAAGGGATAACAAAATGTAGCGTTTCATGAACTTGCCTCCTCTTCCGTTGACGAAGGGCGGCATCTCCACTGTTAGTGTGTCAAAACAAAGTGAGTCAACCTTGAGGGCAAGATGAGAACACCCTAAGAAGGCTGCTGAGTTCGATCCAGATCACTCAATCTACTAAACTGTACGGTTTAGTAGGTGGCACAGCCCTGGCGGGTCATGAGCTTATAGCCATGCGGTATAACTCCATAAAATAGATGGGCTAATTGAGGACAGCTCAAGAACTGTTATAGTTTGCGCCTGAATGGGCAATCTGTCTCGGAAAAACTACTATATACACCCTTGTACTTGCGAGGGTGGTTGCTAAGGTCTAAATCATTTATTAACGGTTCCCTCCCATCCCAGTCTATGCACTCCTTCGTTCGCCAACTCACCACCCTCAGTGCCCTCACCGCTGCGACCCTACTCACCACTGTCAAAGCGGCCCCCTCAGCCCAGTTTGAGCAAAGTCCTATCCAGGCCGACCGCGTTGTTGCAGTGGCAGAGCCTGTCAATAATGGTCAGCTATATAACCTCTTAATCCTTGAGCAAATCAGTAGCGTTCGCCAGTGTTGGGAAGAACAGGCCGGCACGCCCACGACCATCACCCCCCTACTGCTGAGCTTTGACTTTACAGGCATCTGTGGCCGCAGTTCAGACAGTAACGGCTATTCTGTGCGGATCGGAGGAGAAGACACTCGCTATCGTCTAGAAGTTAGGCAGCGCCAAAACGATTTGGTTTTACAGGCTGTGCCCAGCCCGCTTCAGCGCAATTTACCGACGATTGAAATTGGGCGCACCAATGGCGTTGCCAACGGATTTGTCAAAATTCAACTCAACGCGGGATGGGAGATGACCCGCCGCCTCTACAATGGTCAGGCCCTCGGGCATATTTATCTCACCAATAATCAAACCTTCGATGCTGTGATCGCTGCCGCGGGTGGCTCCCGCCCGACACCCTCCCCAACGCCGACGCCGACCGTTCGCCCTTCGGTCACGCCGCCATCTTTGCCTGCCCCCCCCAGCTCGGGTCGGCCATTGCCAACCCCCAATAGCGACCAGGGCGATTATATTGTTTTCGTTTCCGGCAGCTCCGAAATTCTCCGGCGTCGTGTCCAAGCCGTTGAGTCAGGCGCATTTCGAACCACCCTCAATGGTCAGACAGTTATCCAGGCCGGGCGATTCCAAGCACGCAACCGGGCCGAAGAGCTTCGCCAGCGTCTAGCCCAGGCCAATCTGAATGTCCAGATTGCCCAGGGGGCAGGATTACCGACCCCTAGCTCCCCAAGCCCCTCTCCGGGTCCATCCCCCAGCGGCGATGTTTTCTATCAGGTCGTGGTTCCCGGTGGCTCAGACATTCTCAGGGCTCGAGTGAATTCTGTGGAGAGCGGTGCGTTTCGGACCACAGTGAATGGGCAAGCCGTAATACAAGCCGGGCGATTTCGCGAGAGAGATCGCGCTGAAACCCTCCAGCGGCGATTGGTCCAGGCGGGACTGACGGCTCAAATTATTCAAGGGCGGGGTGCGATCGCATCCAACCCTACCCCCCGGCCTGTGCCCCAAGGGCAGGTCTTAGTCATGATCGACCCCGGCCACGGCGGGCGCGATCCTGGTGCCGTCGGCATCGGCGGTCTCCAAGAAAAAGAGCTTAACCTCTGGATTTCTCAGCGAGTGCAGCAAAGACTTGCAGACCAAGGCATTCAGGCTCGGATGACCCGCTCAGACGATCGCGAGCTCGACCTCCAGCCCAGGGTGGATATCGCCGAGCGGGCCAACGCCACTATCTTTGTCAGCATCCACGCCAACGCCATCAGTCTCAGCCGACCGGATGTGAATGGTCTAGAAACCTATTACTATTCATCGGGGATTGGCTTAGCCCGCACCATTCACAACCGGGTGTTGCGCCAAACCGACCTGCGCGATCGCGGCGTGCGGCGGGCACGATTTTACGTCCTGCGCAACACCTCCATGCCCGCCGTCCTGGTCGAAACCGGCTTCGTTACGGGTCGCGAAGACGTCGCCCGATTCCGTAACCTCTCTGAACGCCAGCAGATTGCTGACGCCATTGCCGATGGCGTGGTCGACTACCTGCGGCAAACGGCCCAAATTCAATAGGTCACCAGTCATCTGTCAGCCTTAACCAAAATTTTAAGCGTGACGCAGTACTAGGCTTGCAGCTGTACAAACTTGGCTTCAGAAGGCACACCGGCTTGATTGACCAGAAACAGCATGTAGTAGCCCGGCGGGGCAAGATTGCTATTCGGCGGAGCCTCAAGCCGCAGTTCATTACTCTCTTGACCGTCTGTCTGCTTAAGGCCGACAAATCGCTGCTGCATGTTGAACGAATGAGTTGAGGCCCCAGGGGCAATCAAGCAGGCAGACTGGATAGAGGCGGCATCCGGTGTAAACACACTGAAGACATCCCCATACTTCACCTGGTTGGTGACCGATGCGATCGCAGGTCTGGGCCCCTTAAAGAGATAAGGGGGTTTAAACACCTCCACTCGATGTTCAGGGTGATTAAACGGCGGGATATTGTAAAAACGATCGGTGCCCGAGGTCAGCACTTCCCCACTCGGCAGCAAAACCGCAGCCGCATGGTAAAGCCGAGGCACATGCATAGAGGCCACCAGGGACCACTGATTTGTTTCCGGATTGTAGATTTCTGCCTCCAACACAGGTGTTCTCGCCGCATCAGCGGTCCCTGTGCTACTACCACCACAGACAAACACCGTCCCGTCAGGCAGCAAAACCGCATCGGGCATAACCCTGGGCTTAGCCATGGGAGCCGCAAACTTCCACCCTTGATCCAGTGCGTTCATGGTTAAGATTTCACACTGATTGGTGGCTGGCCAATCATCTCGAATATCACCTGGACAGCTGGTCTGGATGGGGTTCCCGTCAGGTGCAATGGGTTGCCCCTGACCACAGTTGGTATTGTTAGACGGCACAAATTCGCACGATACCCCGCCCCCTATGATCATGACGCTAGCCTGATAGTTCCGCTCTGGCCGCAGTGGCAGGAGTACCGCCGAGCCTTCCGAGGGATAGGTCCGTGAGGTCTTGATTTGAGTGTTGGTAGGCAGGGCCTCAACGGTGTCGGTTGCTATATCCAGAAAATAAGTGCGGGTGTTGCCGTGGATTAACAATCGACCATCTGGCAACACAAACACAAAGGGATAGAGCCCATAGAGCCCCAAACTCTCTTGACAATCCTCAAACAGTTCAGGTATTTCGATGGCAGGCCCTTTGGTTTGACCATCAAAAATCTCATAGGTCTTGTTTACCTGCCGAGGAATCCCAGTGCCTGAGACAAAGTCCTGTGAACAGGTGGTTTGCTTAATCGTCGTAAAGACCTGCGCAGTGCCTGCCAGAATAAACACCCGACCGTCGGGCAAAGTGGTGCAGGTCGGGTACCAGCGCACGCCGCCGCTCATAGAGCCAAAATCACTCCAGCTGCCCCCGTCACCACTTGGGGTAAACGTATGGAGTGACTTGGCACTGGTTTCGGTCACATTGCCTGAGGCCAGCACCAGTCTTCCATCCGGTAAAAATGCATGGCCACAACAAAACTTGTTGCGCTGTGGCTTGGGTAGGGCATTTACCTGTTTTCGAGTTTTGGGATCCAGGATGGAGACGCTGCTCGTTTCCGTTTCGTTAAAATATTCGAAATCTTCATAGCCCACCAGCAGCACTTTGCCCGTATGCATCACCGCTGCGTGGATCCCCACGGTTCCAAAATCTAGAGAGTAAGGCACCTGCCACTGACCCTGGTTGGCAACGTCCTCCTCTATTTCTGCAAATTCTCCGCTTGCTTGCCACGCGAGATCACCTAACCCCGTGAAAAAATGCTGAAATCGGTTTTGGGGTTCAGTGACGCGCACCAGTAGCTCCAGATTGTTGCCCCCAGCAATGTTCTGGAGTAGCGAGACCGCTGCCACGTTGCCGATAATCTCCTCAAACTGATTTTCCAGGGTCCATGAGCCATCGAGATTATTTTGACGGCGCAGGTGAGCCATCCCACCCTGCTTTAAAGGCACGACCAGATGAAAGTCTCGATCTTGGCTTTGGATGAAACCAGGAACGCCATCGACCTCTAAGTTAACCCCCAACCCTGCTGTAATAGCCTCGGGAATAACATGCCACTTATAGGGGGGCTTAGAGGCTCGCCATAAAGAAAACAGCTGGTTGCTGACTCGGGCAATCACTTCCAGATGGCCGTTACTTTCCCCAGGCTCCACATAGTCACTTTGGAGCATCGCCACCGCATCTACCCGACCCAAATTTTTGCCAAATCGCTTGGGCGAGGGCCAGGGGACCTCTGCAACATCATTCAGGCGCACATAGTGCAACAGACCGCTCTGAGCGTGGGGGACGACGACTTCGAAGTTGCCGATGGTCCCAAAATCTCCCTGCACCAGGGCAGGATTGCCCGTGTGTGGCTGGTTAGAGGGAATATACAGTGGGCCAGTCCAAAACAGAGGCGCGGCACTGGCCCGCCAGTAAAGGGCTAGACGATCCCCGTGCCTGACGACTAGCTCTAAATGACCATGTTTAGAGCCAAAATCCTTAAAGTTGCTCTGGATTAAAGAAACCTCAGAGGACTCTCCACCCCCAAAAAAGCTGCCGTGCAGGCTTTTCTCACCCTGTCCACAGGCAAATACATACTCAGGGGGTAAGGGGCCAACCCAGGGAAACTGACCCTGGGCGTTATCTCGATAGACCTGGGTTAAGCCTTCAGCTTGACTGGGAAAAACGGCTTCAAAGTTGTTGCTAAAATCACCATAGTCACTTTGCACCATAAACCCACTATGCCGACCTGAAAATACGGTAGTGGGTGGGAGTTGGGCAACCAGGTTAGCACCATCATTGGCCAAAAGTTCAGCAATGGTGTCGGCTTTAGCTGCAGTACCCAATCCAAACCCGCCGATCCCTAAACCTGTACCAAGTATCAAAAAATCTCGACGACTGACTGTCACAAAAAATCCTCCTGTCAGGTTGTTTGTAAGCCCACTTTGGAATAAATCTACTTTGGGAGAATTCAGAGGGGCTACGTCCACGACGAAATCCGCACCAGAATGTAGGCAACCCAGACGTATTGAAGCTTTTCTATGAGTCAAATTGGCCTTGAAAATGTATAAATCAATAATCTGTAAATTAACTTAGGTTTGTTCGCCGCTTAATGCAGTATTTGTGTAGTCTGAGATACGCCTCAGAGCAATGCAAAAAATAACTTCAAATGAATGTAACGATAGTTAGACAGCTGTTGGGAGAGCTTTGACTCCAGTATCTTTGGACTTGCCTATCTTGCTTAGATGTTTTGCCTGACATCTGCATCACAGACCACAGGCAAAGAGGATTAAGAATCGTTAAATCGTTGACACAAAAAATTTTTCAGCCATTGGAATACGTAAGCTAGAGCTTTAAGGCGTCTTTCCTATGAAGGTCTAGCGTATGGCTAAATCTAAAAAGCATTCGTCTATAGTCGAAAATGGCCACGCCGATACCTCTAGCCTGTCAAACGGCAAATCTAAAAAGGCATCTAAAACCGCGACTAAACTGCAGAAGCAGGCAGTATCAAAAAAAAGTACCCCTAAAAAACTAAGCAAAAAGGTTTATGAGAAAAAACTCGAACAGCTGCAGATAGAGCTGGTCAAGCTCCAAGGGTGGGTCAAACACAAAGGACTGAAAGTTGTCGTCATCTTTGAAGGTCGAGATGCCGCAGGCAAAGGGGGAGCGATTAAACGCATTACCGAATGTCTCAACCCGCGTGTCTGCCGCACGGTTGCCCTCGGCACCCCCACCGAACGGGAAAAGAGTCAGTGGTATTTTCAGCGATATGTTCCTCACTTACCCGCCGCAGGTGAGATCGTTTTATTCGATCGCAGTTGGTATAACCGGGCTGGCGTAGAGCGCGTGATGGGTTTTTGTACCCATGCAGAATATATTGAATTTATCCGCACCTGCCCTGGATTTGAGCATATGCTTCAGCGAGCAGGCATTGTGTTAATTAAGTATTGGTTTTCAGTCAGTGATGCAGAGCAAGAGCGCCGGTTTCAAAAGCGCCTGGACGATCCAACCAAGCGTTGGAAACTCAGTCCCATGGATCTTGAATCAAGGGCTCGCTGGGTCGATTATTCCAAAGCCAAAGATGATATGTTCGCAGCGACTGACACGACCCGTTCTCCTTGGTATGTGGTAGAGGCCGATGATAAAAAGCGAGCTCGTCTCAACTGCATCAGTCATTTACTCAGCATGATCCCCTACCAAGATCTGACACCTGAGCCTCTCAAACTCCCTCCACGTCAAAAGGCTATCGACTATGAAAGACCCCCGATGACCATGCAAAACTTTGTGCCCAATGTGCTTTAGGAGAGGTGTGAGATCTGAGCCCTCCACAGCGAATGCAGAGTTCAAAAAATCGGGTCGTGCTCATCGTCGATACACTGGTTATTTTTCCACTGGCGACCGCTCACTTCACACTCTTGCCTGTTGCGCTTAAAGGGAATTTCGGCAGGATGAAAGTTGGGACCCTGATCGATTACAGGTTGGTTATGGATTGAGGGTGATACTAACCGATACAGTTGAGAAAGCCCAACGATGGCTCCACAGCCTACTAAAATGCTGGCGACTAAAGTAGCGCGCGCTAGCATACCCTTAGTTTTTGATTGAGGGTTTTCTCGGGCTCGCTGGTTGCGACCTAGCAAGAAAACACCGTAAAGCCCTCCACCTGGAAATGGAATAGGTAACCGAATATCGATTATGTGGCGGGAACGACGATAGTTCGTAAGCGCTTGTTGCAACACAAGAATCTGATGGGTATCTAAGGTTGCTCGCATATCAGGCGGCAGCTGTTCTAAGATGCGCTTCGCGATATAAATATTTTGTTCTGTTTGTCTCATCGCCTAAAAACAGCCTGTGTTGTTTTCGGAAATCTTGCTAATGCTCAAAGCTTAAAACTGCACTGAGCACTATGTACTGAGCACTATGTTTAGGATGCCCAGCTTGCCTTGAGAGTATCCATTGAAACATAGACGCTACTCATATTCAGATGGCGCAATTGATGAATCTACTGAGATTGCTAACCGGCCATCGCCACTTTTGCCTGGTTTCGCCCAGCTTGTTTGGCACAGTATAACGCCTGATCTGCTTGATGAATGAGCTCGCTAGCAGACATGGTCTGCTCAGCAGAGATATCTGAAACCCCATAGCTCAAAGTAATATAGTCGCTAATCTCTGACCCGCTATGGGTAATTTGCAATCGGTCAATTCGCCTTTGAACCCGATGGATAATATCCAGCGCAATCTCTGAATTCGCGCTGGGTAAAACCAGCGCAAACTCTTCACCGCCGTATCGAGCCACTATGTCACTGCTGCGCAGCACAGCGCGAATTGCCTGGGCAACAGCCTGTAAACAGACATCCCCGGCCTGATGTCCATAGGTATCGTTATATCGCTTAAAGTAATCAACGTCACAAATAATCAGGGCAAGGCCTTTTTTCTGTTGTACTGTCTGCGCTAAATATTGATCAAAGTATCGGCGATTGGCTACCTTAGTTAATCCATCTGAGATAGCTAGACTCTGGAGCTGCTGATTATGAACCACTAACATAGAGACATTGGTCGCTAACAATGCAATGACAGCCCCTCCGGTGGGGATCCACCATCCCACTAAAAATAAACAAAAGCTAGAGATGAGGATCCCTCCTCCCAGCGCCCCTGTTTCTATAAAGAGTTCAATGATGCGAAACTTACGATTGATTGTTTTACGCTGTTGCAAAATATAGGTGATACCTGCGCCTAAGCTGCTCCATACAAATATCCAGAGGTATTCGGTGGGTTCTGCGAACACCTTAATGAGCGGACGACCATCTAAAGCAGCTGCTAAGATTTGGCTAACAATTTGAGCATGGATAAAGACTCCAGGCGACTCTTGCTCACGGCTAAGCGGGGTATAAAATAAGTCATTGATGCTGGTAGCCGTTGAGCCGATTAAAACAACACGGTTCTCCACTTGCTCAGGGGAGAATTGATTGTCCAAAATAGCACTCAATGAAATTGATTCGAATTGAGCTGCCGGGCCTCGAAAGTTAATCAAGGTTTGATACCCCCCTGCATCTCCTCTAATATAGCCGCCGTCATATTTTTGAAATCGATTGATGACGGCTGAGCCTAATCTAATCATCCCTAAGTCGTTTGAGTCAACTTCAGGAAAGATACTTTCTCGGGCGAGATATATGAGGGCTAATTTGGTTGCCAGACCATATTTCAACTGTTGATTATCGGTGTTTAGAGATAAGAGGGCTCGTCGGACCTGCCCATCTTTATCAACCACTAAATCAGATAAACCGACCTGTTCAGCCGGATTCAACGAATGGGGAGGTGCAACGGTTTCTCCGACTACTTTTTCGACCCCAATCAGGTTAGGGGTACTCTCAAAGACATCGACTAACTGCTCGTAGCCTGGGTCCACCGGCAAATTGCGGTAGATATCCAACCCAATAGCGCTGGGTCGATGATGCTTTAGGTGACTGATGACAGTGGCTAAAGCCCCATCTGGAATAGGCCAGGTCCCGATTGCCGCTAGGTCTTCTTCGCTGATAGTAACGATTAAGATGCGTTGATCGTCTGGTTCTGCTGGCCGCAGAAGAAAGTAACTATCCAGAATAAGCCATTCTAAATACTGAAATGCACCTGCTGCATTGGCAGCAATGATCAGTGCTGACACGCTGAAAGGGATGGCCAAAAGCTCCCAATACTTTTGAATTTCCTGTTTGATCCGCCACTTCATCAGGTTTATCAGCAATAGGCCGTGCCTCCTTCAGAATGCCCAAAAAAGGAGTCGGCAATCCTATGCCAGCGCCTGCATTTAGGTATTAGCGTCATGCTGTTATTTAATGGGATAATTCTCGGGTCAGTTATGGACTTGCCTCAGCTTCAGTAAACTGACCCAAATTGGCTGCATCCAAGACGCTGTTCCAAGCCTGCTCAATTTCGTTATCGTCGGGGTTGGTGAGTCTTGCATAGAATAAAACCGACACCATGTCATACCAAATCCCTTGCTGCCCGTAAAAAGCGGCTTGTTCTATTGGCAACAAATCATCCCAAGCTTTGGTCAGGTTGCTATTCAGTTGGACTGGGCGGATCCAACCTTGTACAAATGGGCTATCAGGTCTTAACTCGTCACTGCATATCAATGCGATAGACCACTGATAAGGTTCTCCGAGTGTTAGCGGAGGGGCCTCCTCAGGGAGTGAGATCGCAGTAATGCCAGTGCGATTAACAATATCTATCCGGGTGCCATAGTAATAATCGCCCCCATCAGTCTTTACGCTCAAAAAAACCTGTTGGGCCGACGATTGGGGCAGGTTTACCACAATCACAGGGCGCTCCTGGATTGTGAGACCATAGGGTTGCTCATCGGGCAGTAGCGCTGTGGGTTGGGGGCAATTGCTTCGAGATGCGCCACTAGCGGTATGCCTTGGAGCGCCTTCATCCTGCGGCGGGACAAAGGATACATCTATCAGACTTGAGCGATAGCCCGTCAAGGTAGGAGAGCTCCCTTGGGCACGAGCCATCAGAGCACTGTTACCCAGGCCGATTAAAATTGCCAGTGACAGGCCACTCAGCTTTAGTTTGTACCGCGACATGATGACGACCTTTCAATCCTAATTGCACAACCGGGAAACATTGAGTCAAGAAACCTGCCTTCAACCTAACAAACTCGATATCAGGATTAATAGGTAAAATTACTGAAAATGAGAGCACCCTATGTGAAATTTTGGTTTACATCAGGGGGCTATCAGGTTTACGTCAGCCAGTTTCCGATCAAAACAAAAGGAGCCCAGAAAAATGGATGCTCGTACCGATTGTCTTGTAATAGTGAGAGCTGCGCTTGTCGTAGTGCCTCGGCTTTGGGGGTTGATTGGCTAATTAACTCATAAAATTTCCGCATGACTTTCACAGTTGATTCATCATTGACTGACCAAAGCGTAGCCAGGGTACTTCTTGCCCCAGACTTAATGGCCATGCCAGCTAGACCTAATGTAGCCCGATCGTCTCCTTCTGCGGTTTGACAAGCACTCAGCACCATCAGCTCAATCGGATTGGTTGATCGAATGCGTCGATTTTTTAACAAGGTATCGAGTTCACCCAGGGTAATTCTCTCATCCCAGGCAAGGATAAAGGTGTCATCCAAAGCTGAGCTAAATTGACCATGGGTGGCCAGATGCAAAATTGGGAAGGGGGTGTCTTCTGCCTGGGTTTGAAAGGTTGTTTTGGTAAAGTCTTTGTCTAGATAAACCTGAGACTTTTGGGTATTCTCGGCGATTTCTTGGGCTTCAGTTTTGACCCCCGGCAAAGCTGAGAACCCTTGCCGGGCTTCGCTGATACCGAGCATGAGGGCTTGCAACGGCTTGGGGTCCGAAAAGTGGGGACCCAGTAATTGCAGCCCTGGGGTTAGCGCGATCGCATAGTTTTCGAGCAAGTAGTGCTGGCCGTCGTGCAGGGCGGCCATGGGAATATTGCGCAAGACGCCGTCTAGTACAAATACCAGGGTTTTGATCTGATGTTCGCGCAGGCTGGCTTCGGCGGGGCGAATCAGCCAGTCATAGATATCTTTTGAGAACTGTAGTCGCTGCTGATCAGAAAGCGCCGGGTTAAAAAATACAAAGAACTGATCGACAGTTTTTTGTATTTCGCTTTGTGCGATCGCACTTCGATAATGGCGCAAAGGCTCACCCGGCAGTGACAGTACCACTTCTAAACGATCTGTCAAAATAATTGGATAGATGACCGCAGCCTCGTCATCGATTTGATCGATTTGGGTAGATTGCGCATCAATACAGGCAGATCTAAAGTAATTCTCCAGCTCAGACAGTTGCAGATCTTCCATCAGGCTGCGGGCCTGTTTGAGGTCGGTTTGACTGGTGTCTTCTGAGGCTAGCAACATACTGACCAACTCTCGATAGAGGGGCTCAACTTTCTCACGAAAGTCAAACTGAAGTTCTGAGTGGGTGGCTAACAAATCTTTTCTGACTGATTTGAGACTTGTTACTGCCTGAGTGTAAGCTTCAATGGCTGCCTGATGCTGAGCTTGTGCCTTCAAAATTTGTCCTAGTTGCCACTGCCAACGGTAAGTAATATCTTTGGCATTGCTCTTTTGGGCAAGCCGGATCGCTTCTTGAGTCAGGCGCTTAGCACTTTGCCATTGCTGAGTGTGTTGGTAAAGCTGACCCAGCTGACCCAGGGCAAACGCTTCAGCTCGCTCGTCTTGCAGGGTCCGGGCATGTTGCCCCCCTGTGGCAAGCAGGGTAGCTAAGTCTTCCAGGGAAAATAGCTGGGTGCTCGGATGTTGCTGTTGAAGCCGCCACACAGTTTCGACAAAGTTAACCCGGCTATACACGCCTGATCGACTGGCTTGCAAAGATTGGATGGGCGATCTCAATACCTCAGTCAGTGTTTCAGCGGCGGTCCATCGTTGGGTTTCAACCAGTAAGCTCAGTAAATTGAGTTGGGGGCCAATGCGGCTGAGGGGGTTGCCTGAAAGTGCGATCGCACTTTCATACACCTGAATTGCCGCATCTGGCTGACCGAGTGCCCGTAACGTATTGGCTAACACTAACTGTGTTTTGCTGCTCTCAAGGGGCTGATCGAGCCTTTCTGTGATTGCTAAGCTTTCCTCGAGCAAGGTTTGGGCCACGTTTAGATTGCCCGTGACTTGAAAAACGCTGCCTAAGCTCCGCAAAACGGTTGCCTTAAACAAAGTATCGGGTTGGTTTTGAATGGTCTCTTGTACGGTTACCAGCCTGGTTTTTGCCTGACCATAAAACCCTAAAGTTTGCATCGCCTGGGCTTGATTAATCTGGCTGCCCAGCTGCCCCAGGATGTCTCCCAGTTGCCCGTAGTGCCGAGCAGCTTTTTGCCAGGTTGCCAATGCTTCCTCAGCCTGTCCCATGGCGAGTTGCAAGCCGCCGTAGGTGTTTAAGACCTGAGCCAAGACCTGCTGTCCGCGCTCATCTAAATCATG